>NZ_JAMOYY010000031.1:0-31328 GCF_023669475.1 Blautia sp. MB18-30
GATGATCTGCAACTTAACATCAACTGTTTCTCAACAATTGTTGAAGTTTATGAAAAAGTTTATATAAAATAAAAAAACAACGGAAGAACCTCATGAAAAATAAGGTGTCCGCTGTTTTTGGGTTTTATGGATATGTGTAAAATATTTGTTTTACAGTATAACAGTAAAACGACAGCCACTTCCGGGAATATTTTCTACGGAAACGGTTCCCTTACACAGGTTCAGGATCTGTTTTACAAGGGCAAGTCCAAGACCGTTTCCCTCCTGTTTATGGGAACTGTCGCCCTGGTAAAATTTGTCAAAGATATGTTTCATGGAGTATTCACTGATCTGGGGGCCTTCGTTTTCTATGGAAAAACGGATCTTTTCTCCTTCCGGCATCATCCGGATATAGATCGTACCACCACAGGGACTGAATTTGATAGCATTGGAAAGCAGATTGTCCCATACATGACAGATGAGATTTTCGTTTCCAAGATACTCCACATCCATCATGTCCACATCAAATTCAATTTCTTTTTCTGACCATTTCGGTTCCATCATAACAATGGATTGTCGGATCTGCTCATCCAGACGGTACCAGTTCTGACGGGTCTGGATCGACTGGTGTTCGATTTTGGACAGCAGTAGGATATTTCCTGCCAGGTGGGAAAGCCTTCTGGTGTTAAAAAGGATTTTACTGATGTACTGCTCCTGCTCTTCTGATATAGGCATGTCATCATCCTGCAGCAGAGTTGCATAACCCTCAATAGCACTGATGGGAGTTTTGAATTCGTGGGAAACATTGGAAACAAAGTCTGTCTGTAGAATCTCCGTTGCTTCCAGTTCCTGGACCATCAGGTTGAAATTAGAATAAATATCCCGGATTTCCTTCATTTGCTTTTCCGTTTCCAGTCGGACGGAAAAATCGCCTTCAGCAACCTGTTGCATGGCTTTTTTCAGCTTTAGTACAGGACCGAAATACCGGATACTGAGAAAGTTGTTAAGGACACCCCCTGCGGTCACGCTGGCCAGGATGATCCATACGATGTTCGGAACAGCTGAAATATGCAGTACATCCATAACAAGCCAGGATATCAGAGATACACAGACAAGCTCCAACATGATCATAAAGATAAAACGTAAACGAATGCTTAAATTTATGAAGAGTTTCTTTTTCATGCCTTTACCACCTTATATCCAACTCCACGGATCGTCACGATCTTAAAATCCGGATTATCGCGGAAGCGTTCCCGAAGCCTTCCGATGTGGACATCTACTGTGTGGGCATCGCTTGCGGAATCATATCCCCAGATATCATCCATAAGCTGTTGCCGGGTAAAGATTTTTCCCGGAAAGGAAACCATCTTATATAAGAGCATGAATTCTTTCTGAGGAAGTACCATACTTTCCGAGGAGGTGGAGACCGTCAGGGAATCGCATTCCAAAATGGTATCTCCGATTCGCTGTTTCCGCTCATTGATCATCTGTGCTCTGCGGAGAAGTGCACCTACCCGCAAAACCAGTTCATTGATATTGACCGGTTTCACCATATAATCATCGGTACCGGACAGAAATCCCATACGCATATCATCAAAAGCATCTTTGGCAGTGACCATAAGTACAGGAATGGAATCTCCGGCATCTCTGAGTGAGCGGACCAGTTCATAGCCATCCATGTTGGGCATCATTATGTCCGAAATGATCAGATCGTAATAATCTTTTTCCAGGGCATCCAGCGCTTCCTGCCCGTCAGAGACCCCTTTTACTGTATAACCGTTTTTTAAGAGGACATGCCGGAAAAGCTGGCGGAGTTCCAGGTCATCTTCCGCAATGAGAATTTTAAACATTTTTACATCCCTATTCCTTGATCTTTTCAATGTCCATGTTTTCAGGCAGGATACAGCTTAAAACAATGGATATGATAAATACAACAGCAACTACATTTTGCGCAAAAACGGACTGTATGATCGACGGGAAAATATCCCAGATCCCGCTCTCACTTGCTGTGGTGAATCCGATTCCGACAGCAAGAGAAAGAGATAGGCGGCAGCAGTCCGATGTGAAACAAACTACTATTATAAGAAAAATTACGGAATAATCATAACATAGATTCGTTGTGGAAACCAGACGGATTTTGATGAATAAATGTAATAATAGATGAATTAGGTCATATTATGAATATTTATACACGAAAAAAAGAAATACCCTCTTGCATTTTCGAAACTTTTACTGTAGAATTATTAACCAGGTAAACACAAATGTATGCCATACCCGAACACTGATTACAAAGATGTAACCAATCTTAACTGTATCAGTGTTTTTTAATATACAATGGGGAAACGAGGAAAAAATTATGGAAAAAAAGCATGAAATGATGAGTCTGGAGGACTCCGAACAGCTGAAAGGCAGAATGAAATTCTTTGAAAAGGAACTGGTAGAGAATCATCACATCGATCCCAACCTTTATGTGGAATACGATGTAAAAAGAGGACTTCGTGATTCCGCAGGTAAAGGTGTTCTCACAGGTCTTACTGAGATTTCCGATGTTACCGGCTATAAGCTGGTCAATGGCAGACGTATTCCTGCAGACGGTGCATTGTATTACCGGGGAATCGATGTGCAGGATATCGTAAACGGACTGAAGGACAGACGTTTTGGTTTTGAGGAGACGATCTATCTTCTGATTTTCGGTAAGCTTCCCAGCAAGGAAGAGCTTTCCAGATTTCTTGAGCTTCTTTCTGACATGGAGGATCTGGGAGGACGTTTTGTCCGTGACGTTGTCATGAAGGGAACCAATGCCAATATTATGAATGCTATGGAGCGCTGCGTACTTGCTCTCTATACATATGATGATAACCCGGAAGATATTTCTGTGGAGAATGTACTCCGCCAGTCTCTGGAACTGATCGCTAAGCTTCCTGAAATCGCGGTTTACTCCTATCACGCATACCGTCATTTCCGTAAAGACGAGACACTTTTTATCCGCAATCCGCAGAAGGGGCTTTCACTTGCCGAGAATATCCTTCTGATGCTTCGTCCGGACGGCAATTATACAGAGCTTGAGGCCAAGGTCCTTGATATCGCACTTGTACTTCATGCAGAGCACGGCGGTGGTAATAACTCTACTTTTACCACACATGTAGTAACATCTTCCGGAACAGACAGCTACTCTTCTACCTCTGCATCCATCGGTTCACTGAAGGGACCGCGTCATGGTGGCGCCAACCTGAAGGTCCAGAACATGTTTACAGATCTGAAGGCCAATGTAAAGGACTGGGAAAGTGATGAGGAGATCACAGCATATCTGCAGAAAATACTGAATAAAGAAGCATTTGATCATGCAGGTCTGATCTATGGTATGGGACATGCAGTTTATACACTCTCCGATCCGCGAGAAGTGATCCTGAAACGTTTTGCACAGGCTCTTGCAGAGGAAAAAGGAATGATAGATGAATTTAAGCTCTATGATAAGGTTGAGGGTATTGCCGGAAAACTGGTCATGGAACACAGAAAGCTGTTCAAAAATGTTTGCGCAAATGTTGACTTCTACAGTGGCTTCGTTTACTCAATGCTTGGTATTCCGGAAGAACTTTTTACTCCGATCTTTGCCATCGCACGTATGCCTGGCTGGAGTGCACATCGTCTGGAAGAGCTGATCAGTGCCAATAAGATCATCCGTCCTGCTTATAAGTATGTGGGGCATCATGCAGATTTTGTACCTTTTGATGAGAGATAATAAACAGAATGATAAAAGCAGTGGGGATTTCTGACCTATTTAAGTTGGAAATCTCTGCTGTTTTTTTGTTCTCCTAAATTACAGAAAAACAGAATCATAACTATACATAATATATATTATGTAAAATAAATATCTGTTTTCACAAAAAAACAAGGCTCACCGCATAAGATATGATCGGATTGCCTTGTTTTTTATGGAATCTTACTTTATTATTCCTTTCCTATCGGAAGCTCTTCAGCCAGTTTACAAGAGAATCATGCCAGATGTTGTCGTATACGGTCTTTTTCATCTGGTCATCTACGGGTCCGTTTCCTGCCATTTTTGCAAGGATAGCAGCCTGAAGTTCGCCTACTGTCATTTCTTCTGGTGCTTTGTGCGGATTTGGCGCAGTGACCGTTTCCGTTTCCTGTGTATTGGAGGATTCTGCTTCAGGAGTTGACGGAATATCCGCTGCGTTTGCTGTATTGTCAGAAGCTTTATCTGTATTTTCAGCGTTTGAAGCTTCTTTTTCCGGGGCAGCTTCTGTTACAGTGCTGTTTTCAGCCGCCTGCTCCTCTTCTGCCTCAGATGCAGCGTTTTCGTTCTCTTTTGCTACGGCAGTTTCCAGAACATTAGTCTGAACCGGCTTATATTCCGGCATATCTCCTGCAGGAAGCCAGATCTCACCGCTGTTTGCTGCAACACGGACACGGATCCGTCCGCCCTGTGCGGAAACCTTCTGACCTGTGAGGGCACCTACGTATTCCGGAGCACTTCCTGTTGGAAGGTTCATCTCTGAATCACTGTCATCATTATTCACAGTAACGATCACTCGTATGCCTTCCAGATCTCTTGCAAAGGCAAACTGACGGTTTGTAAGAGCCAGTTCTGCGTAGGAACCATAGCTTAATGCAGGAGTTCCCTGGCGGACCTTTCCGAGGGCTGCGATCAGTGCAGTACATGGGTTCTTTGTTGCAGCATCCGCATAATCGTTAAGATCAAGTGCCGGACGTAAGCTGGCATCGGAAAATTTTTCTTTTTTTCCGTCAATACCAAATTCTGAGCCGTAATAAATGCTTGGAACGCCAGGTAAAGTATAAAGAAGTACATGTACAGGAGCAAAATGTGCTTTGTTCTGCAATTTGGTATGAATTCGCTCTACGTCATGGTTGTCCACGAAATTGTAGAGGTCCAGATCTCCCATATTCTGAAGATATTTTACTGTATGAGCAATTTCAAAATAGTTGTGGTCATTATGTCCGCTGTAAAGTGCCTTGTGAAGGGCATAGTTGGTTACACTGTGAAGAGTCTGTCCGTTTACCCAGCGGCTGTAATCTCCGTGAATGACCTCTCCCATAAGCCAGAAGTCTTTCTTAACCTCATCTGCGGTATGACGTAGAATACGCATGAAATCAAAATCCAGAACATCAGCGGCATCCAGGCGGATTCCATCAATATCAAATTCGGAAACCCAGAAACGGATCACATCACAGATATAGTTCTGTACTTCCGGATTGCGCTGGTTCAGCTTTACAAGAAGATTGTATCCACCCCAGTTTTCATAGGAAAAACCGTCATTATATTCGGTATTTCCGCCGAAATTTACATTGCAGTACCAGTTAACGTAAGGGGAATGCTCACGGTTTTTCTGGATATCCTTAAAAGCGAAGAAATCACGGCCTGTATGGTTAAATACACCATCAAAGATCACGCGGATGCCTTTTTCATGGCAGGCTTTTACAAAATTGGTGAGATCTTTATTGGTTCCAAGACGGGAATCCAGTTTTTTGTAATCGGTTGTCTCATAGCCATGTCCGACACTTTCAAAAAGCGGCCCTATATATAAGGCAGTACATCCGATCTCTTTGATGTGGTCAATCCACGGCAGCAGTGTGTTCAGTCGATGTACAGGAGTTCCGTAATCATTTTCTTTTGGAGCGCCTGTAAGTCCAAGTGGATAAATATGGTAGAAGATTGCTTCGTTGTACCAGCTCATAATATTACACCTCTGTTCTAAAAATTTGCAATTTCCTGATAATTAGAGAAATTACACAAATATCTTCTCTATAATACCAGATTCCTATAATATAATCCAGAATAAATCAGCCAGTTTTTCAGCGAAAAATCCGGCATATTGCTAATTGCCGGATCTTACCTGATGGACATATGTTTATTCGTCAAATTCTGCAGTAACTATAAAGCCGCGTGGCGTATGCTCAATGCTTTTGATGATCCCCTCTTTGGATCTGATGCGGTCTGCGTTTCTGTAGCAGCCAGACATGGCTACTGCAGGCTCAATGATATAGCTGTAGTTTGTGGCAGAGAGAAATTCGGAGATCTTTACTTTATCTCCCACCTGTATCAGCCCCTGTCTTTCCATTTTAAATTTTTCTTCTCGCATAAACATGCCTTCTTTCTGTATAAATACGCAATGTGAATATATCTGTAAATACAATTAATTACATGTTTAAGATCTTTAAGAACCGGATGGGATCCGTACCAGAAGCTTCTGTCCGTCTTTTTCTACTGCTGTAAGAACGGGAATATGTTTTTTTCGCAGAGCATGAACGATGGGATACAGGGAAAACATGGCATTATCTGCAAAAACTGCTTCCGGTTTGTAGCGGAGGATTTCTTTAATCCTGTCTTTTATAAAGCTTTTCCATTCTGTCTTTTCCATGGAGAGTTCTCCGTAGATTCCGTTCAGAGTCAGCTCCGGTAATTGGGGAACCGGCAGATGTACGATCCTGGCAGAAGAAAGATCCGGAAGCTTTTGAAGCAGCATGTCTGTTTCTTTATTTCCGCCAAGGCTTACGATCACAGCTTCTTCATGGAAGGCGGCAAGACTGCTCCTGCAGGCAAGAACAGAATCCTCAAGGGTTCCGCAGGTCATGAGAAATCCTCCTTTATGACAAAAGGCTGCACTTTTAAGACCGGTTACCAAAGATAACTCTTCGCCTTCCAGGCCAAGCCAGGAAGAAGGAAAACTGCATTTGTAATTCATGGAATATTCTTTTTTCTGTGGCTGGATACAGTAACCGCCCCGGTTGGACGGAAAGATCACAAAAGCAATGTTAGTTTCCGAAAGGCGTTTTTGGCAGGGAATAAATTCCGGAAGTATAAGGATATTGGTATTTTCTGCCGGGGTATCGCCCGAAGCCAGGGAAGCAGCATGTTCTGTAAGAACTTCTTCCACCCGTCTGTCTGCACGTTCATTTCCAAGGTAACGCTCGAATTTATTTTCCAGGATCATACCTGCCACACTGACTGCCTGGAAAAAGGCTTCGTCATTGCTGCTTTTGGAATCCCATCCCGGATTAAAATTGCCGATCAGTGTGGCAAGTTCATTTTTTTCACCGGTATTATCATTGATATCCAGAGGCTGGACAAAGGATTCATCGAATTTTAGTGCCAGCTCCTCACCTAGGATTTCCGGTCCAAGCTTCTCCCAGAGAAGGCCGAAGGCCGCATATGGGACGCCATTATCGCGGATACGGCTGTCTTTCTGATGATGATCATACTGTCCTCTGCCAATATCAAAAACAAGACCTTCATAGTTTTCAGGAACCTGGTTTCCACGTGTGATGGTGATCTCGGGATTCAGATATAAAAGCAGAGCGGCAGAAAAAACATCGTCTGCGTGAAATTTCCCGCTGTGGGTGAATGCGGATGCATTTTTTTGTTTGATTTTTTCCAGTAAATGATTCATATGAAACGCTCCTGTGTGTTTATTCTGCTCTTTAGTATACCACAGAAATGAAGAATAAACAAAGTTTCCTACAGTTAAAAAGGGATCCGTCCTGAGGACAGATCCCTTTAAAAATTTACGTTCTTTTATGCTTTATGTACAAAATAGGACGTTCATATTCAATTTTATTATAATGCGCAGATAATTTTATCCTGATATGCTTCCGGAACTTCTTCTTTATCCAGAGACATACTGATAATAAAGGAAACTTTGAAGGTCTCACCGATGGCACTTAACTGATCCAGTGTTTCGGTTGCATCCTTTCCTTCAAGCTTGGCTGTTGTAAGGAAGCTGTCCAGATATACCTGCTCCAGATCATGATCCTGAGAGAGGATACCACAGATAAATCCTACAAACTCGTCCGCATTTTTAACCGGAAATCCGGAAACATCGATAAGGCGGACCTTGTTGTTCAGCTCATACATGTGCTTGGTGCTCTTGTCTAAGTAAACAATACTGCCGTTGGCGTCCTTAACAGCTCCGTTTACTTTGTCTAATAGTACTTTTGTTTTTCCTTTGCCTTTCTTTCCTACAATCAGTTCAACCATCCTGTTTTCCTCCTTAGACACATATAATAATTTTGAATAAAATTGCTATTGATATGCTTCAAATTATAGTGCATTGTGAATAAAATTGCAAGGGCTTTTTGAAAAAAACTGGTAATTTTAATCAAGCCTTACTGCTCTCTTTCATTTTCCATTTGTGCTTTTGCTTTCCTTCCGATCCGGGCAGTGCTGTTCATGATACTGGCCCGGGTAACCTTGTCGTTTCCGTACTTCAGACGGATGGAATCCAGTGCTGCATCCAGTTTCTGCTGGCGTTCCTTCTTGTGAGTATCCTCAAAAAAGGACAGCTGTTCAAAGGAATCATTCGTAAGACCGGTCAGTGATACTCCCAGGAGCCGGAGTGGCTGTCTCATCCAGGACTCCTGAAAGAGGTTTTGGGCATTTCTGTAAATCTCTTCTGTGATATCGGTGGCATTTGGCAGTTTAGTCTGATGAGATTTGTTTCGAAAATCCAGGGTACGGAAGGTTACAGAAATGCAGGTGCATTTTTTCTTTTTGCGGCGCATGCGGGCGGCCAGAATATCGCATTGTTCCAGCAGGATCGGAAGTGCCTGCTCCAGTGAGACCAGATCATCGTTAAATGTAGTTTCCAGACTGAATCCTTTTGCTTCATCAGGTTTTGCTTTCACAGGGGAGTCATCAAGGCCACGGGCATACTGATATAACTGCTGTCCTGCTTTTTCACCGAGAAGTGCCTGTATCTTTGCTTTTTTTTCATGAGCCAGATCTCCGATGGTTCTGATCCCTGCGTCCTGCAGTTTTTTTTCAGAGGATCTGCCAAGAAAAAGAAGCTCTCTCACTGGAAGAGGCCACATTTTTACAGGGATTTCTTCCGGAAATAAAGTATGCACCTTATCTGGCTTTTCGAAATCAGAGGCCATTTTTGCAAGAAGTTTATTGGTGGAGATGCCGATATTTACGGTAAAGCCGAGTTCTGTACGGATCTTATCCTTCAGCTCATGGGCAGTTGCCACTGGATCCGGGTAAATATAGGAGGTTCCGGTCATATCCAGAAAAACCTCATCAATGGAAAAGGATTCCATTACCGGTGCATAGGACCCACAGATTTTTTTGAAGGCTCTGGAACATTTATCGTATAATTCAAAGTCAGATGGAACGGCCACAAGATTCGGACATTTGCGAAAAGCCATAGCCATAGGCTCTCCTGTCTGGATTCCGTATTTTTTTGCAGGAATGGACTTGGCGACAACGATGCCGGTACGTTTACTGGGGTCTCCGCCAATACAGGAAGGGATGTCTCTCAGATCCGGAAGTCCCATCTTTACTCTTTTTGCTGCTTCCCAGGAAAGAAAAGCACTGTTTACATCAACATGAAAAATCAATCGTTCCATATAGGGTTCTTCTTTCAATTGTATAAAGTGTGTCTGTTATATCTATTTACAGATTTTTGCAGACAGCTGATCAAAAAGGTTCCGATATTCCTCTTCTACCTGTGAAAAAGGGTATTGCCGGTATTGGATCGGAACATGGACAACCGGTTTTGGAGTGTCCGGTGTTTCATTCAGAAGATATTTCAGGTCATACCAGAGCAGGTCATTGTCGATCTCCTTCAGCTTCTGCTCTTCTATGGCAGAAAGTCCGGATCCCAGATATTTCTGATAGATAATGTTTAAAAGAGCTTCCTCCTGTTTCCGATACTCAGGAAGACTTTTCTTAAATGGTCTTGGAACATCGGACATATAACATTCGCTGGCATCGTGAAGAAGGGACGCCAGTATAAGACGGCCGGAATAGCCACGTGCTTCGGCTTCTTTGGCACAAAGGATGCAGTGCTGCCCTACAGAGAAAAAAGTCCTTACATGACCATTTCCGCGGCATAGAAGAGAAAGTGCGTGTGCAATGTCCTCAATGCAGATCAGCTCTTCGTCCGGATGTGTCGGATCAAAATGTTTTCCAGTATATGTGGTAATGCAGTCGCCCATAAAATGTTACGCCTTTCTTTAAGTTATGAATAAATATGATTATTTATTATAAACACCCAGAGAAAGTGTGTCTATATGATCGCGAAATAAATTTCGGGAACTGTTACAGAAAAACAAAAGAAATACATGGCTGTTTTACAAATATGAGTGATTCTGTGCTATAATACAAAAAAACGACAGGGAGATCATCAGCGATGAAACATATGGAAGAAATGAAGATTGCCGGATTGGCCATGGCATTATGTATCGTGATGCTGGGAATCTATATCGTCGTCCCAAAGGATGGAACGGTTTCTCATCTTACTGCTATTCCGGATAATAATGCGGCGGAGCCTGTTACAGATTCTACATCAGAGGGAACTGCTGATGCGGATTTTCCAATCTATACAGAGGACAGCTACAGCAGTGAGCCCGAGAGTTCTGACGATACTGGGGACGGAGATTCCTACACGGAAGAGCCGACTTATGATCCAGGTGATAATTCTTACGACGGCAATACGGATAGTGAAGCCAATGGAGCAGATACCTCGGATACTTCAGATACATCTTCAGATGGAACCGGTGAAGATGCAGGCAATTATGAAGATCCGGACAGTGGCTCCGGTGAAGTTGTCGATGACAATGATTACAGTGGTACTTCGGATACGGATCTTGATAACAGTGAGACCGAAGATACCGGTAGTGATGGCACCGATGATATAGTAGAAATTAACTGAATGTAAAAGAAAGAATAAAAAAGCAGATCTGCGAAATAAAATTTCAAACAGATCTGCTTTTTTGTTTTTTGTATGGAATCCTGTCAGTTGATGTTCTGGAGCAAGGATGTCATTTCCTGATAAAGAACATCCTTTGAGGATGCACCCATGACGATGGAAATAAATGGCTTCCCATAAGCATTCTGGCTTAAAAGTGCCAGACAGTTACCGGCTTTATCGGTTGTTCCTGTTTTTCCTCCAAGGATAGTGACATCCTTAGGAGTTGCTGCCTCTCCGGTAAGATAATGATCTGTAGCGGGTAAGGTAGCACTTGCATCGGAGCCATCGGAATGCTTATAGCTAACTGTATAAGATGCCATTTGTGTGATGTCTGTAAACTCCGGATAATTCAAGGCTTCTTTCAGCATCAGATAAATGTCATAAGGCGTTGTATAATGATTTTCGTCCTGAAGACCATGGGGATTGGTAAAGTGAGTTCCTGTACAGCCAAGTTCTGCAGCAAAGCTGTTCATCATCTCTACAAATTTATCTGTTGATCCACCTATATGTTCCGCAATGGCAGATGCTGCATCATTGGCAGAATAAACAAGAAGACAATGAAGAAGCTGATCCATGGTAACCTGATCTCCCGCCTGGAAACCAGCTACCTGAGAACCGGATTCCAGGGTAACATTCTCCTGTGAGATCGTTACTGTATCGTCCATGTTTCCATATTTCAGTGCAAGCATAGCTGTCATGATCTTTGTGATGCTGGCAGGATAAACCTTGTTGTAGGCACCTTTTGCATAGAGTACCTTTTTATCACTGAGATTCAGAAGCACACCGGACTGGCTGTCATCCAGACTGACAGAATCCAGAGCAACATCTTTTGTAACAACACAGAGATCATGGGCGAAACCTGCCGCGCGCTGCTCTTCTTTGGAAGTCAGAGTATTATCAAACTCGGAGAATGCATTGAAAGAATTTGCAGGAGTGGAAAAATCTCCGCCCTTCAGCATGTAAACACCAAAACCGCCAGCTGTGCATAGTACGATCAGCAGAAGAAGGAGAAAAATGGTGTTGCGGATCCTTTTACGACGCATCCGTTTCATCCGGGTATTTTGAGCTTTACGTCTGGCAGAAACAGTCCTGTCAGACGGCATGGAAGTTGTTTTTGTCCCCTTGGAAGCTGTATGTGCAGCCCGGGAAGCCTGACCTCTGGAAGGATTGCCAGAACGTATATGATTTTTTACAGGTTCTTTACGTGTCATAAGTATTCCTCTTTCCGAAAGTAGGTATCCGATTTCTGACCTTTTTTCTGTAATTCTTTATTATATGCACTGCTCTGCAGTCCTACATTGAGAACAAGTCCCATACCCATAAACAGACTGATCAGAGAAGTAAGACCATAGCTTACAAAAGGAAGCGGAGTACCTGTGTTTGGTGCAAGGCCGGTAGCAACACAGATGTTGATGAAGCTCTGTATGGAAACAATGCTTCCAACACCGCAGCATATGACCTTACCGGCAAGATCCTTGGCCCGCAGGCTCATACGGATACATTCAAAGGTGATCAGAAACAGCAGCAGTACGATCAGAGTACAGCCGATAAATCCGTACTGCTCTCCAGCCACCGCAAAAATAAAGTCGGTCTGATTCTCAGAAACAAAGTTTCCATCATTTACGGATGTAACACTGGTGTCATTACTGAAAGCACGTCCCACAAGCTCGCCGGAGGCGATGGCTGTTTTTGAGTTGTTCTGCTGTTCAATATCATCTGCGTATTCTTCGTTCTCCGGATACAGGAATGACATGATACGGTTTCTCTGGTAATCCTGTATCAGTTTCTGATCCGGCTGCACGATAATGGACAGAAAGATGATGGCCAGAGGAATCGCGATCAAGGCTACACCTCCGATGATCTTATAACTAAGTCCTGCGATGTAGATCAGAATACAGAACAGGACTGTTACGGTGATGGTGTTTTTCATATCCGGCTGTACATAGATCAGCATCAGTGGGATGACCAGAAGGACAGCTGATTGTATCAGAGTCTTTAAGGTATTCAGATCTTCCTCATGATCCATAAAAAATTTGGCAAAAAACAGGATAATGATGATCTTTGAAAGCTCGGTAGGCTGGAAACGGATAAAACCTAAATCCACCCATCTGGCAGCACCATTGGCGCTGGATCCGAAGAACCGGACAGCCAGAAGCATAACGATATTAAATCCATACATGATCCATTGAAAATTCAGCAGCCAGGAATAATCCATCAGTGAAAGGATCAGCATAAAGACCACACCGATGATCACACCCAGAAGCTGACGTGTGCGAAGGTAGTCGGCAGCTGTTCCTACAAGCTGAATTCCAATAAAGCTGATCGCCAGGAGAAAGATCACCAGTCGAAAATTGTAAAACCGCAGCTTATACTGTTTAATCATAAATTATGCATCTCTTTTCTTAAGTACGGGTATGACTGCATGCAGAACAGGTGGTTCCTGTGTGATCTGTATGGTCACCCCTGGTTCATCAATTACAACGTATTTTTTTACGGCATGTATCAGATCGTTCCGTAAAAGCTTCATCATCTGTGGAGAACAGTCTATGCGTTCCGATACAAGAAGAAGCTTCATCCTGTCGCGTGCATAGCCTGCAGAGTGGTTTTTCCCGGAGAAAAATCCCATAATCATTCCTCCTGTGATGAAAAATGTCAGACAGCAAGGCGTCTGTTATTTTCGAAAAATGCTGCCAAGACGGTGGAATACACCATTTTTTCGACGCACAGTAACATAAGGGACCTCTTCGCCCATAAGTCTCCGGCAGATATTGCGATACTCTTCTTCTGCCTGGGAATTTTTTCCGGATAAAGGTTCTCCCTGATTTGTGGAGATCACGATCTGTTCATCATCCAGGATCGCACCGATCAGATCTACAGCCAGGATTTCCAACACATCTTCTACGGACATCATATCACCTCTGGCGATCATTTCCGGTCGAAGCCGGTTGATGATCAGCCGGATATCACGGAGCCCTCCGGACTCCAGCAACCCGATGATACGGTCTGCATCCCGGATCGCGGAAACTTCCGGTGTGGTCACGACCAGTGCACGGTCCGCTCCGGCTACTGCATTTTTGAATCCCTGTTCAATTCCTGCCGGACAATCCAGAAGGACATAATCGAATTCTTCCCGGAGATCATCGGTAAGCTTGATCATCTGTTCCGGAGATACGGCAGTTTTGTCCTTGGTCTGGGCAGACGGAAGAAGATACAGTTCTGAATGCCGACGATCCCGGATCAGTGCCTGTTTCAGGCGGCAGCTCCCATTGATCACATCAACCAGATTATAAACAATACGGTTCTCCAGTCCCATGACAACATCCAGATTTCGGAGTCCGATATCGGTATCTACAACTGCAACCCTTTTTCCCATGGCAGCCAGTCCGGTCCCGATATTTGCCACGGTGGTGGTTTTTCCAACACCGCCTTTTCCAGATGTAATGACAATGACTTCACTCATGTTTTCTGATTCCTCCTATAAAATGTTCCACACTTCTGGTATCCTCATAAAGTTTGTTTAGTCATTCGATACATTACTGGTATCGCTTGCTGCATAGCCAGTGAGAATGGTGCTTTCATCTGCAAGTCCGAAAATGTATTTAAAGATATCATTAGCTGCAAGGCAGGCATTACCGGATGCATATCCGTTTGCGATTCGTACAGATATTGCGTACTTGGGATCAGAAACAGGCGCATATCCGATAAAAAGTGCATTGTTCGGATGATAATAGTCAATCTCGGCAGTACCGGTTTTTCCTGCTACTTCAACTCCAAGTCCGTTAAACTGATCATGAGTCTGCACCACACGATACATACCGTCATGGATGTCATCCCAGATATTGCTGGAAAGATCCAGCTGTCCAGCTGTTTCGGAAGGATATTCCTTTATAAGTTTTCCTTTGGAATCCGTCACACGGTCCAGAAGGGAAAGCTTATAGATCGTACCGGAAGTGGCGATCGTTGACGCATAACGTGCAAGCTGGCTGGTCGTAAACGCGTTGGTACCCTGTCCAATATAGGAAGGGACGGCGTTTTTGTCAGAAACCTGCGGAGAAGCTTCGGAAATTTCAATGCCGGTTTTCTGATCCAATCCCATGAGGGAAGCATATTTCTGAAGCATTCCAAGACTTCTGGCTTCAGAAAAGTTACCTTCGGAATCTTTACCAAGTTCGAAACCAATCGTAGTGAAAAATACGTTACAGGACTGCTCAATGGCTTCACGGATATCAAGAGAACCGTGGCCCTGTTTATTCCAGCAGTTGATCGGAGGTGTTACAAGGTCAAAGCTTCCTGTACATTCAATATATGTGCCATCATCTATTACGCCCTCAGACATGCCGGCAACAGTAGATAAGATCTTTAAGGTAGATCCTGGAGCCGTCTTCTGCTGTGTTGCCTTGTTGAAGAACGGGCTGGAAAGATCTGTGGAAAGCTTTGCATAATAATCAGTATCCATATTGTTGGTCAGACGATTATTATCATATCCCGGATAGGAAACACATGCGAGAACATTTCCGGTTGTAGTATCTGTGATCACCGCAGATGCAGAGCACGGAGCCAACGCAAGCTGGGCCGGTGTGATCTCAAGATTTGCGATCTTGCGATACATGAAGGTGTAGGCATCAAGACCACCGGAGGCCATTGTCTGATACAGCTCGTCTTCTTTGGAAAGAACGCCCTGTTCATAGAGAACAAGACACAGATCTTCTCCACTGATGGTGTCTTCCTGAAGCATATATTTATACAGAAGCTTTGAAAAGCCTGTATCTGTTTTCAGGTAATCAATGATATAGGCGGTAAGAGCCTGATAGATCTCTTCAGAATCCAGATATTCTCCGGAGGTTGAGATCTGGGAAATATCGATCCAGTTCTGACTGGCAGCGTAGTTCAGATAATCCTTCAGACTGATACTCTGATCATTTTTCCAGGCTTTGTATGTTTCATCCGCGGTATCAATGGAATCACTTTTCAGTACCTTCAAGGTATTGGTAAGAAGATCATCACAGATATAGGTAAGATATTCCTGCATCTGCGTATCTTCATCCTTATAGGCTGGAGGATTGTCGCCTGTCAGCCTGTTACTTATTGTATCAAAAACCTGTTGCTGTTTTTGCTGAAATTTGACGTATAAATTTTTTTCTGTGTCGGAAGCATCTGCATCACTGAATTTATTGATATCGATCACACTGTTTGCGATCAGTGCATTGTATACATCATAGATTGGGATGGTGATCTTACTTGCATCTTTCTCTGCTTCATAATCAAAGCTTTTATTCGGTGTCAGTTTAGAGAGGACAATACCAGCAACACGCTGTTCCAGGATCTGGTAAATACTCTTCTGCCAGTCGGAATCAATGGTCAGATAAACATCGTTTCCGGCCACAGGATCAACAGTTTTAGAATTGTCGATGTCAAGGACTTTACCAAGATTATCAACTGTGACCGTTTCTTCTCCGTCTTTTCCCTGAAGTTCAAGCTCCATATACTGTTCGATTCCGGCTTTTCCAACAACCGCATCATTGGAATAATCAGGATTATCCTTACGAAGGGTTTCCAATTCCTCAGAAGAGGCCTGGCCTGTGTAACCGAGGATCGGCGCCATACTCTCATCGTCCACATATTTTCTGGTGGAATCTTCTACAATGTCAATACCCTGGAGAGCGGCCTGATTTTCTTTTATGGCTGCCACAGATTTTTCACTGACATTTGTTGCAATGGTCACCGGCATATATTTCTTGAAACTGTTGGTGTTCAGCTGATAGCGCATGATCGCAATTTCGAGGATTTCCTGTTTGGTAAGCTCTTCCGGAAGAGAATGTGCGGCAAGTTCTTCCGGGGTGTAGGCATCTTTTCCGTAAAGAACGATAGAAAATCCGCTGCTTCCGGTAAGATGATCCATGATCTGGGCTGCGGTTGCGTTTTTCTGCTCCTCACTGAGATCATCAATCTGTGCTTCTCCGTAAATATCCGCACGGAAACGGTTAAGAGTAAATCCTTCATCTACATCAAAAGCATAGTCGCCATGATCATTGACGGTAATATGAAAATTATCAGATAAGCTGTCCCCGTTTTTGGAAAGGATCTGTAATACCTGGTAGGCGATACCGTTCAGAGTCAGATTCTTTTCTCTGGTGCTGTTGTATGTACCGCTATCTTCGAATGTGACAGAATATGCAAGTACATTGGAGGCGACAACTGTGCCGTTACGGTCATAAATATTACCACGGGTGCTTTTGATCACGCGTGTTTTGGTGGTACGTGTCTGAAATTTACTGATGTAATCCTCTCCTTGTATGATCTGCAGACTGAAAAGCTGCCGGACCAGGACAGATGACAGAAAAATAAATACGATCACAAGAACTGTAGTACGTTTCAGACGGATTTTTTTGATGATTTTTTTTATTTTAATTCCCAAATAGACTCACTTTCTTTCCTTACAGTATCCATTAAGTGGTAGTTGATCCAGTAAAATACCCGGTATACGATGATGGTGAGAAAAACCGTATATACAATCTCGGGGATAATGATCCTGTATATGTAGGTCCAGAATCCAAGACGGCCTCTGAGCAGAAACTGGAGGCCATACACAGCCAGATTATAAAGAAGATCTGTTCCTGCTACAAGAAAAAGCGGAACTTTCAGATCATCATCATAAAAACTGCGGAATGCATAGCCGCTGATAAAACCTATATACATATAGATCAGTGCATAAAATCCAAACAATGATCCATAAAAGAGATCGACAAAAAGCCCGGAAAAAAATCCAGTCCACAGACCGACTTTTCTTCCACGCATAAGTCCCATGGATACACACAGGATCAAAAGCAGATTTGGAGTGATGGATCCAATGGAAATACGGTCCATTACTGTGCACTGAAGGAGAAAACAGACAATGATAGTGATAAATAATATAATCCTATTTTTCATTGGACGCATCCTCCGATTTGTCTATCGCGTCCTGTTTATTGGTGGTGATCACAAATACATCTTTCAGATGACCGAAATCAACCGGTGTAACGATCGTACCTGTTTTTGTCAGGTTATTGGGATCCTGCTGGATCTCACTGACATAACCAATAAACAGTCCTTCCACATATTTTTCACTGATGTTCGAGGTGACAATACGTTCTCCGACTGTTACCTTGTTATCCTGATCGTAAAGCTGCTCAAAGCTTAATTTGCCTTCATCGATCAGTTTCAGATCTCCAGTGACAACGCAGTTGTCGGAAGTACTGACTGCCATGGCACTGACATTGCTGCTGTCATCGATGATGGAACGGACAGTAGCCCAGGAAGGTCCCACTTCTGTAACGATACCCACAAGACCCTTTCCGGCGATCACGTTGTTATCAACCCGGATCCCGTTATTACTGCCTTTGTTGATCATAAAGGTATCATACCAGTTTCCGGGATCTTTGGAGATTATCCTTGCGGCAACCTTGGGATAGTCGGTATATTCCTGATCAAGATCGTAAAGTTCCTTCAGGCGTGTGAGCTCTGTCTGGTCCTGGATCAGGATGTTATTCTGTTCCGTAAGACTGTTGATCTGACTTTTCAGCTCTTCGTTTTCCTGAAGCACGTCCTGTTTATCACGAAGATTGTTTTTTACATTTCCAAATATATCGCTGACACCGGCGATCCCCTTTTCAAAGGGAACGATAAGAAAACCGGCTGCTTCCTGAAGTGGTGCGGAAGAGGTTCCGGAGGCTGCTGTAGCTACGATGCAGCTTCCACAGAAAAATGTCATGATTACCAGAAGATGTTTACTTTTTAAATTAAAATGAAAACGCACTTTTTTTCGGATGTTTTTCATTATATATGCCCCTTTACAGTTTTTTCTGCTTTACCGGCTGGGCCCATTTGCGCAGGTTTCTGTCGCGGATGATCTTTTCCAGGCCGTATGCTGCAGAAGTTTCATACAGATCAGAAAGATTAAAGGCAAATCCGGTATAGCTAGCCAGATAGTTATCTATATAAGGAAGCCGTGTGCTGCCGCCGGTCAGATAAATGCCCTCTTTTGCGATATGATAAGCGATCTGTGGCGGGGTACGTTCCAGAAAAGATTTCATTTCTGCTGCGATCTGGTTCACACAGTTGGCGATCCCTTCATTGACAACGTAGGCAGAAATAACTTCTTCTCGTGGAAGTCCGGAAATACTGTCGATCCCGACTACTTTTCGGGCTTCTTTTTTCTGATCATTCAGTCTTCCCATAACTACTTTCAGACGTTTTGCAGTTCGTGTTCCAATCTGAAGATTATAATGTTTTCGGATTTCGCTGCAGATAGATTCGTTCATCTGTCTGCCTCCGATGGGGATCTTACGGCTGATGATGATCTTGCCGTCGGTTATGATGGAAAACTCTGTACTCTGTGCACCGATGTTTACGATCATGCTGCCCTGATTCTTTTCAGGGTCGATTCCCATGGCAATGGCATCTGCAATAGGGGACTCCACCATAAAAACACGGTTTTTCCGCAGCCAGTGACCATTGACCAGATGATAGTATGCCCTCTTTTCGATAGCAGTCATATCAAGTGGTACGGAGAAATACATGTCTGCTCCGAGACCGGATGTATGATCGATTTTTTTTATCATGCTGTAAAGGACGATCTCTTGCAATTCCAGATTTGCCAGCATACCGAAAGCCATAGGAGAATTTACGGAAATATCTGCAGGTGATTTTTCAAACATTTCATAAGCTTCGTTCCCTATGGCAAGGATCCGGCGTCCTCTGTAGGCTACCATGTTCTTTTCTATGTAACTTTTGTTTCTGAAAAATGAATAGACTTTTACAGAGCTGCTTCCAAGGTCTACTCCGTAATTATTTCTAAAAAGCATAAATCTGTCCCTTCACTTAAGTATATTCATCAAAAATCCCTTTTTCGCGGAAACTGACATACCTGTGATCACCGATGATGATATGATCCAGAAGATGGATGCCGAGGAGTTCACCACAATGATAGATCCGTTCCGTAACATCCAGATCAGCCTGGCTGGGGGAGGGATCGCCTCCTGGATGATTGTGGACCAGGATCAGGTTCACCGCCCGATACTTTACAGCTTCTACAAAGACTTCTCTTGGTGTGATCAGTGTGGCATTGACTGTACCGCGGCTTAAAAGCTGTTCCCCCGACAAATGGTTATGTCCGTCCAGCATCATGCAGTAAAGCAATTCCTGCTCTTCATGCCGGAGCCGCTCCATATAATATTTCGCAATGGTTACCGGATGGTGAAAAGATAATTCCGGTTTTGCAGCTGCGGTTGCCATACGCTTGGAAAGTTCCCCGATACATTTCAGCTGTATGGCTTTTACCTTACCGATCCCATGGATCTTCATCAGTTCTTGCATGGAAATATGAAACAGTCCAAGCAGGCCACTGTATCCGGTCTGTTTCGATAAATTCAGGATTTTATCTGCCAGAGTCAGGGAACTGGATCCCTGTACGCCACAGCGCAGGATCACGGCAAGAAGCTCTCGATCGCTTAAGGACTGTTCTCCTTCCCGCAGACATTTTTCATACGGACGCTGATAATCTGGCATTTCCATTATAGTATCTTTCATATGATTTCCCTTTTCGCTCTCGAAGAAGGGGATGCAAAATTGCAGAAGTTATTTTAGCATAAAAAAGCAGGGATGTACACTCTATCCCGGAAATTTCCACTTTTTTCACATTTTGTTTACAGGCAGGGCATAAACAGAAGCGACTGCTTCTGCCACCTTGATCCCGTCCATCGCTGCGGATGTAATGCCTCCGGCGTAACCGGCGCCCTCTCCGCAGGGGTAGATTCCTTCTATATTGGAAGTGAGCTTTTTCGGTTCCCGAACGATCCGTACAGGAGAAGAGGTACGGCTTTCTACTCCTTCCAGCAATGCATCCGGTCGGTCAAAACCGGAAAGCTTTTTTCCAAAAGCATGGATTCCTGCTTCAATGGAATCGCCGATCTCTTTTGGGAAAATACTGCGGACATCGGTAAGTGTATAAGCTCCTTTGATACAGGGGATCACATCTCCAAGCCTGGTACTTTTCTGATGGGTACAGTAATCTTTGAAAAGCTGTACCGGAATTTTTCCTTTTCCGGCTTCCCAGGCAGCGCGCTCCAGTTTTCGCTGCAGAGCGATTCCGCCGAGAACTCCCTCTTCAGGAAAATCAGAAGGGTTTACCGTAACGATGATAGCACTGTTGGCATTATGGCTGTCACGTGCCTGATAGCTCATACCATTCACTGCAAGCATACCTTCTTCAGAAGATGCATTTACAACATATCCGCCGGGACACATACAGAAAGAATAAACGCCACGTCCGTTTTCCAGTGTATGGGTAACCTTGTAGCTGGATGCACCCAGACGGTCGTTTTCCGGTTCCCCGTAAAGATCCTGGTTGATCATGGTCTGCGGATGTTCCACACGTACCCCCACTGCAAAAGATTTCGGCTCCATGTTAATATTGTGTTTTTCCAGCATGGCAAACGTATCTCTGGCGCTGTGGCCGGGAGCAAGAATGCAGATTTCTGCCGGTATTTCCTCTTTTGCATTGACAATGACTGCAGTAAGCTTCCGGTCACGGATCATCAGATCAGTTACTGTGGAACGAAAACGGAATTCCCCGCCCATTTCTTCAATCTGATGACGCATAAACTGAACGATACCTACAAGCTGATCTGTGCCAAGATGAGGCTTTTGCTGGTAAAGGATCTCAGAGGGAGCTCCTGCCTCCACAAATCGGGAAAGAACTTCCCTTCCTCTTCCAAAAGTATCTTTTACCAGAGTATTCAGCTTTCCATCGGAAAAAGTCCCTGCACCGCCCTCTCCGAACTGTACATTGGAATCCGGATCCAAGATGCCGTTTTTCCAGAAATTTTCCACGGTTTTCTGGCGTTTGTCTGCTTCTTCTCCCCGTTCCAGTACCAGTGGACAGTACCCGGCTTTGGCCAGGTACCAGGCACAGAATAATCCTGCAGGTCCGCTTCCGATCACTATAGGACGATGGGACAGAGCTTCAGAGCCAGATGAGGAGAAATGATATTTTTTCTCAGAGGTTAACATAATATTTTTATCGTGAACCTTTTTGAGAACACGGGATTCGTTATCCAGTTTAATATCTACAGTGTAGACAAATTTTTTGTCCTCTTTGTGCCGGGCATCCAGAGATTGTTTTCGGATCTCATAGGTGAACGGCTGATTTCCAAGACGAAGCATTTTTGCTATTTTTCGGTGAAGCTGCTCTTCTGTATGAGTGATGGGAAGCTTCAACTGTGTGATCCGGATCATTGTTATTCCTCCTTTGCTGCCCAGATACCGGCGGTAGCTCCACTTGACCATGCCCACTGCAGGTTGTATCCACCGCAGGTGCCGTCAATATCAAGGAGTTCTCCGGCAAAATAAAGGCCTTTATGAAGTCTGGATTCCATGGTTTTACTTTGAACTTCAGAAGTATCCACGCCGCCGGAACAAACCTGTGCCTGTTCAAAAGAAAGGCTGTCTTTTACCGGAAGGCGAAAATCATTGATCCCATGGATCAGATTCTTCTGTGCACATAAGACACGGATCAGTTTTTCCGGAAAAAGTCCGATGAGAAGTTCTTTTTCTGTTTTATAAGGGCAGGCTGTTTTTCTCTGTTCCAGGTATTCTTCCAGTTCTTTCTGGTTCAGTTCCGGAAAAAAATTTATGGAAAGCTCTGCGTTTTTGTTTTCGTGAACCGCTCGGATGGCGTAGCGGGAAATCTGAAATACCGGGATCCCGGATACACCGTAATCGGTAAGCTGCAGTTCTCCCTGCTGGGAGACTGTCGGTGTGCCGTCTATATAAAGTGTTATCTTCCCTTCTGTCCGTACACCACTCCAGCCGGAAAAAGAATTTCCCTTACATTTCAGAGCTGTCAAAGCTGGAAGGGGTTCGATCAGATGATGTCCGAGACTTTTTGCAATTTCATATCCGCTTTCGCAGGAACCTGCAACGGAAGACGCACGGGAACCATTTGCAAGGATCACGGCATCACCACTGTAGGTCCATCCGTCCGTATGGATCTTCCACTGTCCGTCTGCAAAAGACACGCCGGTAACGGTCTGATTGGTTTTCAGCTTTACCTTCAGGCTGCGTGCCTTCATGACAAGAACATCTACCACACTCTGTGCCTGGTTGCTTCGGGGATAGATCCATCCGCTGCGGTCTGTGATACAGATTCCCAGTTCCTGAAAGAATTTCAGAGTTTTTTCCACAGGAAACTGTGCCAGGGCATCTTTGGCAAATTCAGGATGAGATCCCCGGTAAGCGTTTTCATCCTGATTTAGGTTCGTCATATTACAACGGCCGTTTCCCGTAGCACAGATTTTTCTGCCGGGACGGTCATTTTGTTCCAGAACCGTAACTGCAGC
Organism: Blautia sp. MB18-30; assembly: GCF_023669475.1. Taxonomy (NCBI): domain Bacteria; kingdom Bacillati; phylum Bacillota; class Clostridia; order Lachnospirales; family Lachnospiraceae; genus Blautia; species Blautia sp. MB18-30. Next base: position 23,084 of record NZ_JAMOYY010000031.1, read on the forward strand.
TCCGTATACAGCAGCCTGAATAGCTGCCATAAGACCGGAAGCACCGGCTCCTATGACAAAGATCTGTTTTTTTAAGTCCGGTCCTTCGGATTTTTTCATAAGCTCACAAGTTCCTTATCAACCATATACTGAAGAGATTTCAGGATTCCCAGCTTTGCATGCTCCCAGGTGAGACCACCCTGGAAATAAACTGCATAAGGCGGTTTCATAGGACCATCGGCAGAAAGCTCGATGGAAGAACCCTGGATGAAAGCACCTGCTGCCATGATCACCTGGCTGTCATATCCCGGCATATCCCACGGCTCTGGTGTTACAAAGCTGTCTACCGGTGCAGCAGCCTGGATACCCTGGCAGAATGCTACAAGACCTTCCGGTGTTCCGAGAGTGACCGCCTGGATGATATCCTGACGTGGCTCTGTGCTGTTGGGAACTACCGGGAAACCAAGCTTTTCGTAAATGTTCGCTGCAAAAACAGCGCCCTTTAAAGCTCCTTTGGTGATCATCGGTGCAAGGAAAAATCCCTGATACAGAGAACGGTTTACACCAAGAGTTGCACCGACTTCCATACCCAGTCCCGGGCAGGTCATACGGTAGGAGGCATTTTCCACACAGTCTTTTCTTCCTGCGATATAACCACCGATAGGAGCAAGGCCGCCACCTGGATTTTTGATCAGGGAGCCGACCATGATATCTGCACCTACATCACTGGGCTCGATGGTATCTACGAATTCTCCGTAGCAGTTATCTACCATGCAGATCACATCCGGCTTGATCTTTTTTACAAAAGAGATCAGCTCACCGATCTGTTTTACGGAGAAAGAAGGACGGGTCTGATAGCCTTTGGAACGCTGGATGGTTACCAGCTTTGTTTTTTCATTGACTGCTTTTCTGATGTTTTCATAATCAAAGGTACCATCCTCGAGAAGATCCACCTGACGATATTTTACGCCATATTCCGCAAGGGAACCATTGGACGGGCGGATACCGATCACTTCTTCCAGGGTATCGTAAGGCTTTCCTACAGGGGAAAGAAGCTCGTCACCGGGGCGCAGGTTTCCGAAGAGAGCAATGGCAAGTGCATGAGTTCCACAGGTGATCTGCGGGCGTACCAGGCAGGCTTCTGTGTGGAAGGTATCGGCATAAACCTGCTCCAGAGTTTCGCGGCCAAGGTCGTTGTAGCCATAACCGGAGGAAGCTCCGAAACATGCCTCACTGACACGGTTTTTCTGCATGGCATGGATAACCTTCATCTGGTTATACTCTGCAGTTTTATCAAATTTTTCAAAACGTTCTTTCAGGGAATCTTCTACAGTTTTACCGAAATCGTAAACTGCGGAAGAGATTCCAAGCTGTGCATATAATTCTTTCATGATCATTTTTCCTTTTTTATTTTATTTGGCAGGCAGGATCCCTTTTTCTCTGCATACAGAAAGCATGTAGGAAAGGATCCGGCTGTCATCGTAATCAAAGTTATCTTTATCTACCCAGGTTACCTCGCCTTCTCTTCGGAACCAGGTAAGCTGGCGTTTGGCGAAATGTCTGGTGTCACGTTTCAGGATGCGAACGGCTTCCTCGTAAGGGTATTCTCCGTCCATCCAGTCCAGGATTTCTTTATAGCCCAGTCCCTGCATCGAAACCATTCCTCTGTGGCAGCCCATTTCCCGGAGCTTTTTTACTTCTTCTACAAGCCCGTTTTTCAACATCTCATCCACTCTTGTGTCTATGCGTTCGTAGAGAAGGGGACGGGGTGCGTTCAGGACAAAGTATGCCAGGGCATAGGGGCTGGTATGTTCTTTCTGCTCTTCATTATGTTCGGAGATCCTGGTACCGTTCTGTTTATAAAATTCCAGGGCGCGTATCACTCGCTTGACATTGTTCTCATGGATGTCCTGGGCTGACTTGGGATCAACCTGTGCAAGCATATCATGAAGAAATGAAGGGCCTTTTTGTTCTGCCAGCTCTTCCAGCTCCCTGCGGTAATGGTCATCCTGGTTGGAACTGGTAAAATCAATATCTCTGGTTACGGCCTGAATATAAAATCCCGTGCCGCCTACCAGGATCGGGATCCGGCCTTTATCATAAATTTTTTCCATGGCTTCTTTTGCCATCTGCTGGAAAAGGACAATATTAAAATCTTCTGTGGGCTCCAACACATCCACCAGATGATGAGGGACGCCATCCATTTCTTCCGGTGTGATCTTGGCGGAACCAATATCCATATGGCGGTAAACCTGCATGGAATCTGCGGAGATGATCTCTCCGTTTACTGCTTTTGCAAGGGCAATGGAAAGTTTTGTTTTTCCCACGGCAGTAGGTCCGGTAAGGACGATAAGAGGTTTTTTCATAGATTTTCTCCGTTTATGATAGGTATCTTACACGATACGTTTAAATTTTTTTTCAATCTCTGTCTTACTCATGGCAATGATGGTTGGCCTTCCATGAGGACAGTTATAAGGATTTTCCAGTGTCAGAAGTTCATCGATCAGCTTGTCGGCTTCCTGGGGTGACATGGAATGATTGCCTTTTACAGCAGCTTTGCAGGCCATAGTTGCAAGCCTTGCGGTAAACAGTTCAAATGCATCTTTGGAGCCGTCTGCAGTGAGATGGTCCAGCATTTCCAGAAACAGCTCTTCTTCTGTCATTCCCAGAAGGCTGGAGGGAACCGCACTGATACTGTACTCCCTTCCGCCAAAGGGTTCGATCTCAAAGCCGAAATCCCGGAAATACTTTTTGTTTGCCTTCAGCAGATTCTCCTCCTCAAGGCTGAGTGAAACGATCAGTGGGGGACTTACATACTGGGACTGGATGTTCTGGGACTGAAACTGCTTTACGAATCGCTCATAATATACTTTTTCATGGGCAGCATGCTGGTCAATGATATAAAAATTATCCTCAAACTGTACCAGCCAGTAGGTATCAAACAGCTGTCCGATCAGTCTGTGGCGGCTTCTGGATTCAGGAGCAAGAAGCCGTTCTTCGAACAGTTCCAGCTGTTTTGGCGGTTCCTGTTCCTGCGATTTGATCGGCTCGTTGTCTACCTCAGGAGGTGCCGATTCAGCAGGCTTTTCAGAAATCACTTCATAATCTGCTGTTTCTGTAGCGGAATTTTCATTTCTTCCGTCTTTTAATGTTCCGGAAAACATTTCCTCTTCTTCTTTTGTGAAAGGCTGCGATTCATATACGGGATTTTCCCGCAGAGAATCCACACGTTTGTATTTATCTGCAGAAGAAGCTGAAGAATTGTGAGTTGTTTCAGCTGAACCATAGGAGGCGGTACCATTTGTTGGCTTATTATAAGGTATCGATGGAACCGGCGCTGTACTACGTACTTCAGAAGCTGTCGGTGCAGCATGGGAAGCTATATTTGCCGTCCGATTTGGGTGACCGTACATCTCCTGCCGCCGTTTTACTTCAAAAGGCTCCGGAATATTTCCTGGCTTTATCTGTTCTGTGCGGGATGTCGGTTCGTCTTTTCCAACAGATACCTGTGGGATCAGTTCTCTGTGGGTCAATACCTTGCGGACAGTTTCATAAATGGCCGTATAAACTTCGGTTTCTCTGGCAAAACGCACTTCTCTCTTTGCGGGATGCACATTAACATCCAGGTCATTGCCGTCCATTTCGATCCGAAGTGAGACAAACGGAAATTTATGCTGCATGACAAGTCCTTTATATCCGTCCTCAATGGCCTTGGTAATGATCTTGTTTTTTACATATCGGCCATTGATATAATAATTCTCAAAAGTACGGTTTCCTCTGGAAATCTCCGGTTTCCCCACAAAGCCCTCGATCTTCATGAAATCATTTTCGTAGGAAACATCCAGAAGCGCCTTGGCGATCTCCCGGCCGTAGACACTGTAGATCACATCTTTTACGCTGTAGTTTCCGGAACTGGAAAGCTTCACCTGACGGTTCTGGATATATTTAAAGGAGATTTCCGGATGGGAAAGCGCCAACTGCTCCATCAGAGTATTGATGTAACCGGCTTCTGTCATATCGGATTTCAGGAATTTGCTCCTTGCAGGTGTATTGTAAAAGAGGTTTCGGATCAGAAATGTTGTTCCCTCCGGTGCCCCCATTTCCTCCAGAGACTGTTCTTTTCCGCCTTCGATCACATAACGGGTACCACTGATCCCGGAAGGAGTCTTTGTGATCAGCTCCACCTGGGAGACGGCGGCAATACTGGAAAGTGCTTCACCACGGAAGCCAAGAGAGGCAATGTGGGTCAGGTCTTCTACTTTTTCAATTTTACTTGTGGCATGGCGGAGAAAAGCAAGCGGAACCTGCTCTGCATCCATTCCGGAGCCATTGTCCGTGATACGGATCAGCTTTTTTCCGCCGTCTGTGATCTCTACAGTAATAGCGGTAGCACCTGCGTCAATGGCATTTTCCACAAGCTCTTTTACAACAGAGGAGGGGCGCTCTACGACCTCTCCTGCTGCGATCTTATCAATGGTATTCTGGTCTAAAACTGCAATTTTTTTCAAGGGTCTCACCACCGGTTCTTAATTTTGTTCTGCAGGTTATAGAGAATGTTCAAAGCTTCCATTGGTGTCAGATTCCCGATCTCCAGGTTTTTGATCTCTTCAATGATATCATTGTCCTGTACCGTGTCAAACAGTGACATCTGTGCCATATCTAACTGATCATAGGTGATCTTCTGCTTTTTCTTTGGAGCAGTTAGATCTTTTACAGCTGCAGTGATATCTGCATCACTGAGCTCCTCTACCAGTTCCTTGGCACGCTGGATCACGGAATCCGGAACACCGGCAAGCTTGGCTACCTGGATACCATAGCTTTTATCTGCTCCGCCTTTTACGATCTTACGCAGGAATACGATATCGTCGCCTTTTTCCTTGACAGCGATACAGTAGTTGTTGACACCGGAAAGCTTGCCTTCCAGTTCGGTAAGCTCGTGATAATGGGTCGCAAATAAGGTCTTGGCGCCGCAGAGTTTGGTGTTGCTGATGTGTTCGATCACTGCCCAGGCAATGGAAAGGCCGTCAAAGGTACTAGTTCCACGTCCGATCTCATCCAGGATCAGAAGACTTCGGGAAGTGGCATTACGAAGAATGTTGGCAACCTCTGTCATCTCCACCATAAAGGTACTCTGTCCGCTTGCAAGGTCATCGGATGCTCCCACACGGGTGAAGATCCGGTCAACCACACCGATATTCGCACTGTCCGCAGGAACAAAGCTTCCGATCTGTGCCATCAGTACGATCAATGCTGTCTGGCGCATGTATGTGGATTTTCCGGCCATGTTCGGTCCTGTGATAATGGAGATACGTTTTTTGTGGTTGTCAAGATACGTATCATTTGGAATGAACATATCGTTTTCAATCATCTGTTCCACAACCGGGTGGCGGCCATTTCGGATATCAATGAGGCCGGTCTCATTGATCTTGGGCCGGACAAAGTTATTCCTCTGTGCAACCAGTGCAAGGGAAGCAAAAACATCCAGAGCAGCTACTGCCTTTGCAGTACGCTGGATACGGACAACCTCAGCTCCAACCTGATCACGGATATCTGAAAACAGTTCAAATTCTAATGCATAAAGCTTATCTTCTGCTCCAAGGATCAGATCCTCCAGATCCTTCAGCTCCTGGGTGATGTAACGCTCTGCGTTGGTAAGGGTCTGTTTGCGGATATAGTCCTCCGGCACGAGATCCTTGAAGGTGTTGGTAACTTCCAGGGAATAGCCGAATACACGGTTATATTTGATCTTCAGGCTCTTAATACCGGTACGTTCCCGCTCTCTTGCTTCCAATTCAGATAACCACTTCTTTCCATCTGTCCGGGAGCGGCGGAATTTATCCACATCTTCGTTATAACCTTCCCGAATGATACCGCCGTCCTTTTGGGCAAGGGGCGGATCATCAGCAATGGAATTACGGATCAGATCGGTAATGTCTGACAATGGATCCATGTCTTCGTTGATCTGCATAAGCAGCGGAGATTTAAATTCTGCAAGGATCTGCTTTATATAAGGCAGCATTTCCAGGGAAGAGGCAAAGGAAACCAGATCTCTTGGGTTGGCAGATTTATAGCTGATACGGCTTATCAGACGTTCCAGATCGTAGATCGGATTTAAGTATTCCCGGATCTCATCACGATCCATAGGTTTTGCGTTCAGTTCTTCCAGGGCACCAAGTCTCTTTTCGATTTCCTCTGCATCGATCAGAGGCTGCTCCACATAAGAACGAAGGGTTCTTGCACCCATGGCAGTTTTGGTTTTATCCAGAACCCAGAGAAGAGAACCTCTTTTCTGCTTTTCGCGCATGGTTTCCACAAGCTCCAGGTTACGACGGCTGGAGCTGTCGATGAGCATATATTTTTCAGCAGAGTAAGGGCGGATGCTTGCCATATGGGAAAGTGCTGTTTTCTGTGTTTCCTTCAGATACAGGAACAGTGCACCGGAAGCAATGATCCCGCTGTCATAATCTCCGATCCCGAGACCTTCCAGATTTCCGACGTGAAAATGCTCTTTCAGGGTTTTCTGGCACAGCTGGTCGTCAAAGTACCAGGGATCCAGAGCAAATACACAGATTCCAAGACGCCCCTTCAGATCCGCTACATCCACACCGCTTAAAAGAAAGGCGTCATTGCAGATGATCTCTGCAGGTGTAAATTTATTGATCTCATCCAGAAGCTTCTGAGGTTTATCCAGTTCTGTGAGAAAACAGTCACCGGTTGTGATATCTGCAATTGCACAGCCAAAATGCTCTCCAATGGAGACGATGGACATCAGATAATTGTTTTTGGACTCGTCCAGTGACATGGTATCCAGAGTAGTTCCCGGCGTGACAATGCGGACAACCTCTCGTTTAACAAGACCCTTGGCTTTTTTCGGATCTTCTACCTGTTCGCAGATGGCAACCTTATAGCCCTTTTCGATCAGCCGGTTGATATAAGTTTCCGCAGCATGAAAAGGAACGCCACACATGGGCGCTCTCTCTTCCAATCCGCAGTCTTTTCCTGTAAGTGTGATCTCCAGTTCCTTGGATGCAGTCAGCGCATCATCAAAGAACATTTCATAAAAATCGCCCAGACGGTAAAAAAGGATACAGTCGCTGTACTCTTCTTTGGTCTTTACGTATTCTTTCATCATCGGTGATAATGTACTGGTATCAGCCGGAAACCCAGTGTTTATGCGGGTTTCAGATGCCTTATATTTTTTTTTGACCCACTTTTGACCCATTTTTTTCTCTTCTTCAGTGTTTCTTGCTTTTTCCAAATATTTAAACCTCTTCCTAAATTGTCATTTTATCAGTAAAATTAGCTTTCTTTTCCATACTTTTCTTCATAATTTCTTATCGTGGTTGCTTTAAGATTCCGAACCTTATAAAGTTCCATCCATTTCTCATACCATTTTGAAACGGACATACTCGAATCAAAGCCTGGAATACCTGGGAGAACTTCCGCCAAATACATGTTTCTTTGCTTTTTCACCTGCTGAAGATTTGTTCCATAGATAGAAAAAGGCGGTTGCCAGATCCCTTAATTGTGATTCTGGCTTCTTACCGCCCATCTTTTCTTTGTCGGATTCCCTTACCTATTTCTTTTCCTCTTAGATTTTTTCCATAACATTACCATCCTTTTTCTAATAACAATAGATGATCATGCATGGCACTGGACTTAATTTTAACACAACCCCAAAAACCTTTCAAGACTGCCGATCTATCCATTTCTGAAATTTTTTCTTATCAATCAGGGTTCTTCGCCCAATTCGTACCATGAAGGTATTATTCTTCATAAGAATTCTCATGGTTTTCTCTGAAAGACCTGTGCGTTCACAGGCTTCCTTGACTGATATAAGAATCTTATCGTTATCTGCTGCTTGTATTTTTTATGTATCATATATATTACAGCCAATATCTGAAGGCAGATGATATTGGCTGTTCCTCTCTTCGATCAAACTATTCTTTTGTCATCTGATTTTAATTTCTATTTTTCCTTCCACTGGGCTATATAAATCCAGAGGATCTTCATCACTTTCATAAACACGTCCTTCGCCTTCTCCGTAAGTATCTTCTATTCCAGTTTCATATTTTTTATATGTTGTTTTGTTTTTTTCTTCTTTATTTACATATAATTCTAATGTCACCGTTTTAGCATCTGGAGAAATTCCTTTATATTTTGTATTATTTCTGCTTTCTTCAAACACAGTCTCTGTGCCTCCATAATTTGTCATTCTATAAAGCCCCTGATTTCCTTTATCGTCGGTTCCTATTAAATAATAATC
>NZ_JAMOYY010000032.1:0-29351 GCF_023669475.1 Blautia sp. MB18-30
CAACTCTGAGTGCTTTCCCCCTCGCAGATTTCCTCCGCTTTGAAAAGCGAAAATACTATATCTAAAAATACTATATCTAAATAAATAACAATTTTCCCAAGCTTTTCATCACAAAAGCGAAATATCCTCCTCCGGAGGAAGCAGCTTCTTAAAAAATCGATACAACAGCATCGAATTTATAAAAGCTACAAGTCCGAATCCAAAGAAAAACCAGCAGCATGCGTAAAGTGGCTGTAGCTTTGCATCGAGATATGTCATATACAATGGAAAGATCGTGATCACCGCAATGGCGATCGTTGTGGGGAAATGCATAAATGCCAGCAGAAACGCATTTCTGCAAAGTGCCCCCAGTGTATTGGCAAAGGTTGCGATCACCGGGAATATGTATAAAGTAAAAATTATCAGCAAAGTCAGAACCCCCACAGAAAGATAAAACAGCATATGTGCAGCGCTTCCTTCTGCATGGAGCAGAAAGCGGATATTCAGGATGATCATGGTTCCGGCAGCAAGGATCAGCAGCCATATGATCAGTGACTGTTTGAAGTTTTCCTTAAAAGCTCTGAAAAATGTTTTCGTTGTGCCGTTGTTATTCCCTTTTACTGTACGCATCATGCAGTGATAAAGTGCAGTTAGTGACGGCCCGATGGTGATCACGGGGATGCAGCAGAGAATAAAAAGAAGATTGGCGATCACGATGTCACCCAGCTTGTTGAGAAATACATGGACGACATTATCTTCATTTAAAAGATTCATAACGAAATACCTCCTTATATAGAAATGTAGAAATGAAAACAGACCATATGGGAAAAGTCCGATACAGCTAATCTTAGCATAGTTTTTGATTGTGTGTAAAGAGAGGGGACGCAGATAAGTATCAGCACGGTTTATGGGACTGTATAAAAAAACATGGAACTTTGCGTGCACATGTGAAAATGATGGCACGCATGGAATTATGTTAGGAAAGGAAAATTGTGTTTTTTGGAAAATGACATTTATACATGTGCTGAGTTAGTAAAAACATACAAAAACAGATATGTAAAAATGTTGGTTTTGCTACAAGGAAATAAATGGGTGCCAAAATATGCTCATAAATAGTGAAAAATATGAAAATATATGTAATAAATGAAAGAAAACATGTAAAAATGACGAATAATTAACTAAGTATGAACAAAAAATAGATAAAATGAATAAAAAAGTAACATTTTTCCATATTGAAATGACAATAATCCATTTATCATTTTTCCATGTGCAATTATAATAATATCAACGGTCAGGGACGTGAAAAAATATAAAAACTGACCAAAGAAAGAGGGAAAATAAGAAAGATTTAAAAGGAGGAAGAAGTTATGAATTTTAAAAGAGTAGCAGCATTATTGTTAGCAGGTGCCATGGTAATGACAGCAGTTCCGGTATATGCAAAAGGTGACGATGTTACACTTTCCGTATCCATCTGGGACACCAACCAGGAGCCGGGAATCAAAGAAATTCTTGCAGACTTCACAGAGAAGACAGGAATCAAGACAGAGATTTCCGTTGTTAAATGGGATGAGTACTGGACAATGCTCGAGGCCGGTGCACAGGGTGGTTCCCTTCCGGACGTATTCTGGATGCACTCCAACGAGAGTCAGAGATACATGTCCAACGATATGCTTCTTGATCTGACCGACAAGATCAAAGACAGCGATCTGATCGATCCGGAGAACTATCCGGAGGATATCTGGGGACTGTATACATACGATGATAAATATTATGCAGTACCGAAGGATATAGATACAATCGCTCTCTGGTACAACAAGACATTATTTGACGAGGCAGGACTTGATTATCCGACAGCTGACTGGACATGGGATGATGTTACAGAGGCAGCTAAGAAGCTTACTAAGGATGATGGTTCCCAGTACGGTCTCGCAATGAGAAATGATAACAACCAGGCCGGATACTACAACCTGATCTATGATAACGGCGGATACATCATCAGCGATGACAAGACAAAATCCGGCTGGGATGATGAGAAGACGATCGCAGCTATGCAGACACTGGAAGGATGGATCAAGGATGGCGTGATCCCGTCTCTTGAGACAATGTCCGAGAACAACGAGGACGTACTTTTCGAGGCTGGCAAGATCGCTATGACATGCCAGGGCTCCTGGATGCTTGCAGCATTTAAAGAGAACGAGTACACAGCAGCGAACTGTGATTGTGTAGAGCTTCCTAAGAACGCTGAGACAGGCAGAAGAGCTTCCTCATATAACGGACTTGGATGGGCAGCATCTGCTTCCGGTGAGCACACAGACGAAGCTTGGCAGCTGATCGAGTACCTCGGATCCAAAGAGGCTCAGGAGAAACAGGCTGAGCTTGGTGTTACAATGAGTGCATACAAAGATACATCTGATGCATGGGCTAAATCCGCAGACTTCAACCTTCAGGCTTATCTGAACATGATGGATGACATGGAGATCCGTCCATACTCCAAATCTACTGTAACATGGGAGAACGAGGACAACGAGATCCTTAAGGGCGTATACACAGGCGACATCACAATGGAAGAGGCTTGCAAGCAGATGGCTGATCAGATGAACGAGAAGCTGGCTGAGGAGTAAGCATTAAGAAACACCGATAATTAAGTGCAGTAATGAGAGGGGCCGCCGCACTCAGGTGCAGCGGCCTCATACATAGAAGGAATAGAAGGAGTGATTCTTATGGCTAAAACCACCAAGTCACAGGCACGGACAAAGAGAGAGCGCAGTGAGTTCCTCTGGGGCTGGCTGTTTATTCTCCCAACAACCATCGGATTGATCGTATTGAACATCATTCCGATCTTCCAGACTATTTACCAGAGCTTTTTCAAAACAGGAGATTTTGGTAAAGGAAATATCTTTATCGGTTTACAGAACTATCAGAAGGTTTTTGCAGATAAAGAGATCTGGCAGGCACTGATCAACACATTCAAATATGCGATCGTGGAGGTTCCTTTTTCCATTGCCATCGCACTTGTTCTTGCAGTACTTCTTAATAGAAAGATGAAGGGCCGTTCTGTTTACAGAACCATCATCTTCCTCCCGATGGTAGCAGCTCCGGCAGCGGTAGCCATGGTATGGAGATGGCTGTTCAACTCTGATTATGGTCTTATCAATAACGTTTTCCATGTTCATGTAAACTGGGTTTCTAATCCGAAAATTGCAGTATTTGCAGTTGCGATCATCGGTGTATGGTCTATCATCGGTTACAATATGGTTCTTTTTCTGGCAGGACTTCAGGAAATCCCGAGAGACTATTATGAAGCTGCATCTATTGACGGTGCTACAGGTGTGAATGCATTCTTTAACATCACGATCCCGCTTCTTTCACCAACCATTTTCTTCGTACTTGTTACCCGTGTGATCGGATCCCTTCAGGTATTCGACCTGATCTATATGGTTATTGACAAGTCAAACCCGGCACTTACCAAGACTCAGTCACTGGTTTATCTGTTCTATAAATATGCATTTATCAATAAGAACATGGGATACGGCGCTACGATCGTAGTAGTACTTCTTATTATCACCATGATCCTGACAGTATTCCAGATGATCGGTCAGAAGAAATGGGTATTCTACAACTAAAAAGGGGGATTAACCATGGATAGTATGGAAACAAAAAAGAAATTAACCACTATTTTAATACATGTCATACTGATCATTGTGTCCATAACGATGCTTGTGCCATTTATCTGGATGATCCTGACAGCTTTTAAATCTGTAACGGAAGCAACATCTGTAGATCCTTTCACCATTTTCCCGAAAATATGGAGAAAAGACGCATTTATTTCTGTTATCAATAACATGAACTTCCTGCTTCTGTACAAGAATACACTGCTTCTGATCTTCTTCCGAGTAGTGTGTGCAGTTCTTACAGCAACTATGGCAGGCTATGCATTTGGACGACTGAATTTCAAGGGTCGTGATCTCTGCTTTAGTCTTGTACTGTTCCAGATGATGGTTCCGGTACAGATCTTCATCATCCCGCAGTACCTGATGGTCAGCAAGATGGGTATGCTGAATACGATCTTTGCCCTTGTATTCCCAGGTATTGTCACTGCGTTCGGTACTTTCCTTCTGAGACAGGGATACATGGGACTGCCGAAGGATCTGGAGGAGGCTGCCAGACTTGATGGATGTAACATCGGGCAGACCTTCCTTTACATCATGGCACCACTTACAAGATCCAGTATGGTTGCACTTGGAATTTTCACAGCTGTATTCGCATTCAAAGATCTGATGTGGCCGATGATCGTTAATACAGATAAGGATATGCTGGTACTTTCTTCCGCACTTGCAAAGATGCAGGGCCAGTACGTATCCAAATTCCCGGAACTGATGGCTGCATCTCTGATCGCCTGCATTCCGATGATCGTGATCTACATGATCTTCCAGAAACAGTTTATCGAAGGTATTGCTACCAGCGGTGGAAAACTGTAATCAGAAATATTACATAAGGTAATACAAGACCGCTGACAATGTATATAACTGAGCATTTGGTTATTGAGGTTGTCAGCGGTATTTTTATCGAAGTAAATGCAAAAATGCACAGTCATTTGATGATTCTTAAGGAAAGAGGCGGATATTTTTATCCGCAGTAAACGAAAAAAGGAGAAAATTATGCCGATCAAATTTCACGAGGGATCAAAGACATTCCACATTTATAACAAACATTTAAGCTACATCACCTGTATCATGGAAAATGGTCAGATGGAGAATCTGTACTATGGAAAAGCCATCCGCGACAAAGAGGATTTCAGCTATCTCCACGAGGAGATCATGCGTTCTCTGATGGCTGTATGCGTTCCGGAGCCGGGACTTCTTTCCATGCAGTATACCAAACAGGAGTATCCTGTTTACGGAACCGGTGATTACAGAAGCCCTGCCCTTACTGTTCGTCAGGAGAACGGAAGCGAGATCGTAGATTTCAAATATGTTTCTCATGAGATCTATGGCGGCAAGAAGAAGCTTGCCGGTCTTCCGGCAACCTACACAGAGCGCCAGGAAGAAGCAACATCTCTGGACATTACACTTCATGATCCTGTGATGGATACAGACCTTGTTCTTACATATTCCGTATATGAGGATTACCCGGTGATCACTAGAAGCGCACGCCTTGTTCAGAAAGGGGATCAGAAGATCCGCCTCGAAAATGTGATGAGTGCAGCAGTGGAGTTCCCGGATATGGATTATGAGATGATCCATCTTTCCGGTGCGTGGGCACGTGAGCGTTATGTAAAAACACGCAAGCTTGAGATGGGTACACAGGCTGTACAGAGTCTTGCAGGAACCGGCTCCAGCTCTGAGCAGAATCCGTTTATCGCACTGAAACGTCCTCATACAACAGAAGACACAGGCGAGGTTTTCGGCTTCAGCTTTGTGTACAGCGGCAACTTCCTTGCTCAGGTCGAGGTTTCCACCTACGAGATGACACGAGTTATGATGGGAATCAATCCACAGGGATTTTCCTGGGAGCTTTCCAGAGATGAGGAATTCCAGACTCCGGAGGTTGTTATGGTATATAGCGATAAGGGCTTAAACGGAATGAGCCAGGCTTACCACAGACTGTACCGTGACCGCCTGATGCGCGGAAAATGGAGAAATCATGCACGACCGATCCTCCTCAATAACTGGGAGGCAACCTATTTTGACTTTAATGAGGAAAAAATCCTCAATATTGCAAAAAAAGCCAAAGAGGTTGGGGTAGAGCTTTTCGTTCTGGATGACGGATGGTTCGGAACCAGAAACGATGATTACCAGGGCCTTGGCGACTGGTTTGTAAATAAGAATAAGCTTCCAAACGGAATTTCCGGACTTTCCCGCAAGATTGAGGAGATGGGCCTGAAATTCGGTCTCTGGGTAGAGCTTGAGATGGTAAACAAGAACAGCGACTGCTACAGAGCACATCCGGACTGGCTCATCGGAGCACCGGAGCGTTTTGAGTCCCACTCAAGACATCAGCATGTTCTTGATTTTTCCAGACCTGAGGTTGTGGATTTCATTTATGATTCCATCTCAAAAGTTATCGAGGAATCTTCCATTTCCTACATTAAATGGGATATGAACCGTTACATGTCCGAGCCTTTCAGCCGCGGCGCATCTGCAGCAGATCAGGGCAAGACCATGCATAAATATATCCTTGGTGTTTATGAACTGTATACAAGACTGACAGAGAGATTCCCTGACATCCTCTTTGAATCCTGCGCAAGCGGCGGAGCAAGATTTGATCCTGGAATGATGTATTTTGCACCGCAGACATGGACCAGTGATGATACCGATGCAGCAGAGAGAGAAAAGATTCAGTACGGTACCTCCTTTGTTTATCCGATCGTCAGCATGGGATCTCATGTATCAGCAGTACCGAATCATCAGTTGCACCGTACCACACCGCTTTCTACAAGAGCAAATGTGGCATATTTCGGAACCTTTGGCTATGAGCTGGATCTGAACCTTTTAAGTGCCAAAGAGATCGAAGAGGTAAAGGCACAGGTGGAATTCATGAAGGAACATCGTGACCTGATCCAGGTGGAGGGTGATTTCTACCGTATCTTAAGCCCGTTCGAAGGAAATGATACTGCATGGATGGTTGTTTCCAGAGACAAAAAACAGGCAGTTGCTGGATACTATGAAAGACTGAACAAGGTCAATGCTTCCTGGATGCGTCTGCGCTTCAAGGGTCTTGACGAGGACCAGCTTTACAAAGTAAAATGGGAAGATAAGTGCCTGAAAGCTTACGGAAATGAGCTGATGTATGCAGGAATCCCGGTTGATCGTGACTACTGCAATAAGACAAACGGTGATTTCCATTCTGTATTGTATACAATTGAAGCAGAGGGTTGATTTCTGTAAATGATAGAATAAAAACTGTCTGCAGAAAGACATCCGCCTGACCAGAAATATAACAGGCCGCCGGATATGGCGGCCTGTTATTGGGTAGCGAAGCAGCTCACAGGCGGAAACATAATATATGACATCAGGGAGGTGACAAGTTGCTTCATACAGTTGGTTTTACAAACTCAGACAGATATAAATGTCTGGAGAATTTAAAGAAAGGTGCGGTGGATCTCTGCCTTACCTATTGTGGGTGGGAAAACTGCGATCCGGGACATCGCTTTGGACCAAATAAAAGGATTTCCCATGTGCTTCATATCGTGGAATCCGGAACCGGGGTTTTTGAGATGGATGGACAGCAGTATCATCTGACCGGCGGGGAGGCATTTCTGATCCCATCCAGTGTGGAGGCCTGGTATGAGGCAGATATGGACAATCCCTGGACGTACCGCTGGGTAGGATTTGAGGGAATGACTGCAGAGGAAGTGATCCATGTAAGTGGTTTCAGCCGGGAAAATCCGGTCCGAAGGATCCACTGCATGGAAAATGCCGCGAAGTATATTGATGCAATGGTCCAGACCAACAAGCTTGTTTTTGAAAATGAGCTGAAACGGAATGGACTTCTGATGCTCCTTTTGTCTGATCTGATCGTAGATAACCGGGATGCATGTCTGAGAGAAGGCAAGCTTCTTCCGTCCCACAGATATCCCAATTCCGTTTATGTGGAGCATGCAGTAGATTACATTGCAGCCAACTTTGACAAGCGGCTTAAGATCAATGAGCTGGCAGACCGCATCGGAGTCAACCGCAGCTATCTTACCAGCACCTTTAAGAAAAGCCTCGGATGTTCCCCGCAGGAATACCTGATGAATCTCCGCATTGAGAAAGCCAAATCACTTCTGAAAAAAGGAGATATCCAGGTCAACGAGGTGGCTGCAAGAGTGGGATATGGAGACCCTTTAGCTTTTTCTAAAGTTTTTAAAGCAAGAACAGGAAGGAGTCCAAGAGAATATAAAGAAGAAAAAAGAAGCCTTGTGGTGAAAGGGAAGAAAGGGGATTATACAGAATCTGAGCCCTGATCCTGTGATATATTTCACGAAGAAAAAAGAACTCTCTGTCTGGCCGGAATATATAAAATTCTGGTATCGGGCAGAGCGTTTTTTATGTCATAAGAAATGTTATAGAAAATTACTTCCAGGTATCTCATGCAACAAAACAACAATTATTAACATCAAAGTACATATTTTAAACAAGTTTCCGGTAGTATGATAAGATCACAAAGAAAACGAAGCGGGACTGCACCGCAAAAATAGCAGAAAATCAGGAATTTCAAAGAAAAATACAAGAATTCCGGATAAGAGACCCAACAAAGGAAACAGGAGGAAACGAACATGATCAAAATTACATTCATGGGAGCAGGAAGCACGGTTTTCGCAAGAAATGTACTTGGCGATTGTATGTGCACACCGGCACTTCGCGAGAGCGAGATCGCACTTTATGATATTGACGAGAAGAGACTGGAGGATTCCAGAATTATCTTAAGTGCCATCAACCACAACGTAAACGAGGACCGCGCAGTGATCAAAACTTATCTCGGTGCCGAGAACCGTAAAGATGCACTTCGAGATGCAGATTTCGTAGTCAACGCCATTCAGGTAGGCGGCTATGAGCCATGCACAGTTACAGACTTTGAGATCCCGAAGAAATACGGCATTAAACAGACTATCGCAGATACCTTGGGAATCGGCGGAATCATGCGTGCACTTCGTACCATTCCGGTCCTGGAAGAGTTTGCCCGGGATATGGAAGAAGTCTGCCCGAACACTCTGTTCCTGAACTACTCCAACCCTATGGCAATGCTTACCGGCTATATGCAGCGTTTTACAAAGATCCGTACCGTAGGCCTCTGTCACAGCGTTCAGGTCTGCTCCCAGAAGCTTCTTGAGGGAATGGGAATGGAAGACAAGATTGAGGGACGTACAGAGCTGATCGCAGGTATCAACCACATGGCATGGCTCCTTGAGATCCACGACAAAGACGGAAATGATCTGTATCCGGAGATCCGCAGAATTGCCGAGGAGAAGAATACCTCCGGTGAGAAGCATGAGGACATGGTGCGTTATGAGTATATCCGTCATCTTGGATACTATTGTACAGAGTCCAGTGAGCACAATGCAGAGTATAATCCGTTCTTCATTAAATCCAAATATCCGGAGATGATCGAGGAGTTCAATATTCCGCTTGACGAATATCCGAGAAGATGTATCAAACAGATCGAGGGCTGGGAAAAAGAGCGCGAGGATATCCTCAAGGATGGTAAGATTGGTCATGAGAGAAGTAAAGAGTATGCTTCCTACATCATGGAGGCTGTTGTTACAAACACACCGTACAAGATCGGTGGAAATGTTCTTAACAACGGTTACATCGATAACCTTCCGTCAGATGCCTGCGTAGAGGTTCCATGCTATATCGACGGAACCGGTGTACATCCGGTAAAAGTGGGCAAGCTTCCTACACAGCTGGCAGCTATGAATTTATCCAATGTCAGCCCGCAGCTCCTTGCTATTGAGGCAGCAGTGACCAAAGACCGCCAGAAAATCTATCAGGCAGCCATGATGGACCCGCACACAGGTGCAGAGCTGAACATCAAAGACATCCAGGCAATGTGTGATGAGCTGATCGAGGCACATGGGGATTATATGAAGATGTACCGCTAAGGCAGGAAATGATCGGAAGGCAGCAAAAACTTTGAAATAAATATGCAAGGCGGCATATAAAGGCCGGAACACCAGAATGGGGAGGGTGTTCCGGCCTTTCTTTATATGGAACTTTTGATAAATAATAAAAACAACTTGTTCGCATGTATATACAAGTTATAAAATAATTACAGATGAAACGAACAGGATAAATACAGATCAAAATACAAACGAAGGGAGGAGCTTATGGCAGAAAACGGAAAAGCAAAATATTATGCACTGATGGAAGAAATGAAAACAGACATTCTTTCCGGAAAGATCCGTCCGGGTGAGAAGCTTCCCTCTGAAAACCAGCTCAGTGTACGCTATGGGCTGAGCAGGCATACGGTGCGAAAGGCTCTGGGGATCCTGGCAGGAGATGGATACATAGAATCCTTTCAGGGAAAAGGAACCTTCTGTGCGGATGTGCTCCGACAGATTCACGGAACCGGAAACATCGCAGTGGTGACTACATATATATCGGATTATATTTTTCCCAGGCTGATCCAGGGGATCGATGAGGTGCTGTCCGATAATGGGTACAGTATCATCCTCAAAAATACAGGAAACAGCCGTCAGAAGGAGGCAAGATTCCTGGAAGAGCTGATCAGTAAGGGAATTGACGGATTGATCATTGAACCAAGCAAAAGCGAGGTGTTGTGCAGACATGTAAGTTTGTATGAAACACTGGACAAGTATCAGATCCCATATATTTTTATCCAGGGACTGTATACGGAGATGCAGGAAAAACCCCATATCCTTATGGATGATGCAGGTGGCGGTTATCTTGTTACAAAGCATCTCCTGGATTCCGGCAGACGTAACATTGCAGGATTTTTCAAGGCAGATGACCGTCAGGGGATCGAACGGCATAAGGGTTATGTGAAGGCTTTGCAGGAGCATGGAATTGCCTATGATCCGGATAAGGTGGTCTGGTTTCACACCGAGGACCGGCGAAAAAAGCCGGCTCTTATGGTCCGGAACATGATCCGTCAGAACTGCCTTCCGGAGGGAATTGTATGTTACAACGACCAGATCGCTGTCCAGGTCATGGAAGAACTGGAACGTCAGGGCAAAAAGATCCCGGAAGATGTTGCGGTAACCGGCTATGATAATTCACTATATGCAAGACAGGGACAGGGCATTACCACTATCACCCATCCCCAGGAAAAACTGGGAGAGATGGCGGCAAAGCTTCTCCTGGAAAAGCTGGGCGGTGTGCCTGATGAAGAAAGTACCGTAGAACGTCTGATCCGTCCGGAACTGATCATACGGGGCAGCAGCGTGAAAGCAGGGGCATGAGCACAGATACATAACCGTTTTATCAGATCGTTTTATTAGAGAATGAAGCAATATAGCTTACAGAGAGCCTTATAACATTTCAGAAGATCGGACGCATGTTGGCAGTAGAAATGGGCTGCAGATTTTCAGGAATGTTATGCATATGATATTAATTTTATTTTAAGGAGGATCTTTCACATGAAAACAGGAAGAGATTACAAATTCTGGTTTTGCACAGGTTCACAGGATCTTTACGGAGATGAGTGTCTCCGCAAGGTAGCCGAGCATTCCAAGATCATCGTAGAGGAGCTGAATAAATCCGGCGTACTTCCGTTTGAGGTTGTATGGAAACCAACGCTGATCACAAATGAGCTGATCCGTAAAACCTTTAATGATGCCAATGCAGACGAAAATTGTGCCGGCGTGATCGCATGGATGCACACATTTTCCCCGGCAAAATCCTGGATTCTTGGTCTCAAAGAGTATCGTAAACCGCTGTGTCACCTTCATACACAGTTCAATGTGGAGATTCCTTATGAAACCATTGATATGGACTTTATGAATGAGAACCAGTCCGCACATGGCGGCCGTGAGTTTGGCCATATGGTAACCCGAATGGGAATCGAGCGTAAGGTCATTGCAGGACACTGGGCAGACAAAAAGATCCAGGAGCGTCTGGCATCCTGGATGCGTACTGCAGTTGGTATCATGGAAAGCAGCCATATCCGTGTATGCCGTGTTGCGGATAACATGAGAAATGTAGCCGTAACAGAGGGCGATAAGGTTGAGGCTCAGATGAAATTCGGATGGGAGATCGATGCTTATCCGGTTAATGAGATCGCAGAATATGTTCAGGATGTAAGCCAGGGAGATATTGATGTTCTGGTAGAAGAATATTATAATAAATACGATATGATTCTGGATGGACGTGACCCTGAGGAATTTAAGAAGCATGTAGCAGTCCAGGCAGGGATCGAGATCGGTTTTGAGCGATTCCTCGAGGAGAAAAATTATCAGGCTATCGTAACACACTTTGGTGATCTGGGCTCCCTGAAACAGCTTCCGGGACTTGCGATCCAGCGACTGATGGAAAAAGGCTATGGCTTTGGTGGCGAGGGTGACTGGAAAACAGCAGCTATGGTTCGCCTGATGAAGATCATGGCAGCAGGAAAAAAGGACGCCAGGGGTACTTCCTTTATGGAGGACTACACTTATAACCTGGTACCGGGTAAAGAGGGAATCCTTGAGGCACATATGCTGGAGGTTTGCCCATCCGTTGCTGATGGCAAGGTCAGCATGCGTGTATGCCCGCTTTCCATGGGAGATCGTGAAGATCCTGCAAGACTGGTATTTACTTCTAAGACAGGTCCTGGAATCGCAACATCCCTGGTTGACCTTGGTGACCGTTTCCGTCTGCTGATCAATGAGGTTGAGTGTAAGAAAACAGAGAAGCCGATGCCTGCACTTCCGGTAGGTACTGCATTCTGGACACCGAAGCCGGATCTTTCCACAGCAGCAGAAGCATGGATTCTTGCCGGCGGCGCACATCACACTGCATTTACCTATGACCTTACTGCAGAGCAGATGGGTGACTGGGCAGCAGCTATGGGTATTGAAGCGGTTTATATTGATGGCGATACAACGATCCGGAATCTGCAGAATGAGCTGAGATGGAACAGCATGTATTTCAGCAAATAATATGGGAGGTTTTTTACAATGGGAGTAAATGAGGCAAAAACAGCAATTCTTGAGAATCGCACGGCTCTTGGTATTGAGTTTGGTTCCACAAGGATCAAGGCAGTTCTGGTGGACGATAAGAACCAGCCCATCGCATCCGGAGCCTATGAATGGGAGAACCAGTATGTGGATGGTATCTGGACATACAGCCTAGAGGAGATCTGGAAAGGTCTCCAGGGCAGTTACCAGGATATGGCAGAAGATGTTCAGAAAAAATATGGAGTGGAGCTTACAAGCGTAGGTGCGTTTGGTGTCAGTGCCATGATGCATGGCTATATGCCGTTTAATAAAGAGGGAGAGCTGATGGTCCCGTTCCGTACCTGGAGAAACAACATCACAGGAGAAGCCTCTGAGAAGCTGGCAGAGCTTTTCCATTACAATATCCCTCAGAGATGGAGCATCGCACACCTGTATCAGGCGATCCTTAACGGTGAGGAGCATGTAAAAGATATCGATTATATCACCACTCTGGAA
Source organism: Blautia sp. MB18-30 (assembly GCF_023669475.1). Classification (NCBI taxonomy): domain Bacteria; kingdom Bacillati; phylum Bacillota; class Clostridia; order Lachnospirales; family Lachnospiraceae; genus Blautia; species Blautia sp. MB18-30. Next base: position 13,076 of record NZ_JAMOYY010000032.1, read on the forward strand.
GCCTATGTGCACTGGAAACTCACCGGAAAAAGAGTGCTTGGTATCGGTGATGCGGCAGGTATGTTCCCGATCGACAGTGAAACGAAGGACTATAACGAGGAGATGGTTCAGAAGTTCGATGAACTGGTTGCACCTTATGGTTTCCCATGGAAGCTTCGCGATATTATGCCGAAAGCTCTGGTGGCAGGTCAGGATGCAGGAGTTCTTACTGAGGAAGGCGCAAAGCTTCTGGATGTAAGTGGAAAGCTGAAAGCTGGAATCCCGATGTGTCCGCCTGAGGGAGACGCAGGAACCGGTATGGTTGCCACAAACAGTGTCCGTCGGCGTACCGGAAATGTTTCTGCGGGAACATCTGTATTTGCCATGATCGTCCTGGAGAGGGCACTTTCCAAACCGTATAAAGAAATCGACATGGTTACCACTCCGGCAGGAGATCCGGTTGCCATGGCACATTCCAACAACTGTACTTCGGATCTGAACGCATGGGTAAATGTGTTTAAGGAATTTGCAGAAGCTATGGGCATGGAAGTAGATATGAACAAACTGTTCGGAACTCTTTATAACAAAGCCATGGAAGGCGACCCGGACTGTGGCGGACTTCTTTCCTACTGCTATTTCTCCGGCGAGCATATGACCGGCTTTGAAGAGGGACGTCCACTGTTTGTACGTTCTCCTGAGAGCAAATTTACACTGGCAAACTTTATGCGAAATAATCTTTACACCTGCCTCGGCGCCATGCGTGTAGGTCTGGATATCCTTCTGAATCAGGAGCATGTAAAGATCGATAAGCTTCTGGGCCACGGCGGCCTCTTTAAGACAAAGGGGGTCGGCCAGCAGATTCTTGCAGATGCGGTAGATGCACCGGTATCTGTAATGTCCACAGCAGGAGAAGGCGGAGCCTGGGGAATCGCACTTCTGGCTTCCTATCTGATTAACAGGAGAGAGGGCGAAGACCTTGCGGATTTCCTGGATGAAGATGTCTTCAAAGGAAACGAAGGCAGCACACTGGCGCCGGAAGCAGAAGGCGTGAAAGGATTCAACGCATTTATGGATCGATATATGAAGGGTCTTGGCATTGAGCGTGCGGCTGTAGAGTCTGAGATATGGTAAAACGAAGAACGGATTGAAATAAAAATCTTCGATTTACTGGCATAATAGAAAAATCTGTTAATTTATTGTATGTGCTTAAAGAGGAATATAAATGAAGCAGATGATTTATGAAAAGAAGAAACCGACTCCGGGCCAGCTTGTACATATCATGATCGACCGTCCAATGAACAGTTATAGTGAAAGAAGATATTTACACCATTGAAGATATTTATAATTTTCCTGAGGGGGAACGGGCAGAACTGATTGATGGACAGATTTATTATATGGCACCGCCCAGCAGGAAACATCAGAAGATTTCAGGAGAAATATTTGCTTCTGTCAGTGAGTATATTCGTTCCAATAAGGGAAAATGTGAAATTTATGCGGCTCCGTTTGCTGTATTTTTGGATGAAAAATCAAATACCTACGTTGAAACGGATATTTCTGTTATCTGCGATGCAGATAAACTGGATGACAGAGGGTGCAAGGGAGCACCGGACTGGATCGTGGAAATTGTATCTCCTTCCAGCAAGCAGATGGATTATTATACGAAACTGTTTAAATATCGAACTGCCGGAGTAAGAGAATACTGGCTGGTAGATCCGGATAAGAATCTTGTTCTGGTATATAATTTTGAACATGGAACCTCGGAACCATATACATTACAGGATTCTGTGAAAGCAGGAATATATGAAGATTTGTGGATTGATTTTTCTGCTATGAAAATGAATGGATCTTATTGAAAATATTTCTTCATAATGTTATCATTGGACACGAAAAACACAGAAAAAATAAGAAAAAAAATTAAACGGTTGTATATGTGTCTGTAATATGACCAGAGACAGCCGGTCAGAGTGTCAGAGAGCAGAATGGTGGGTGGCTGAATGTTTGATGACCAGGGCTATACAGGAGGAGAACAGAATGAAATTAACCATGCTTGGAACAGGTAACGCACTGGTAACAGAGTGCTACAATACATGTTTTGTGCTCAGCGATGAGTACGGCCATTTTCTGGTTGACGGAGGCGGCGGAAATACGGTGCTTTCCCAGCTGAAGAAGGCTGGCGTTGATCTGATGGATGTTCATGAGATCTTTGTTACACATAAGCACGTAGACCATATCATGGGGATCGTGTGGGTGATCCGCATCATTTGCCAGAACATGAAAAAAGGCACTTATCAGGGCGAGGCAAACATCTATGCTCATGATGAAGTGATCGGACTTCTCAAAGACATGGCATTTAAGCTTCTGAATAAGAAGGAGACACAGTACATCGGTGACAGACTTCATCTGATCGAGGTAAAAGACGGCGAGGAAAAAACAATTCTTAATAAGAAAGTGACCTTCTTTGATATCGGTTCCACCAAAGCGAAACAGTTCGGTTTCCAGATGATCTATGACGGTGGTAAGGTACTTACCTGCTGCGGAGACGAGCCATACAATGAATGTGAAGAGAAATACGCAAAAGGCAGCGACTGGATGTTCCACGAAGCATTCTGCTTGTATGGACAGCGTGATATCTTCAATCCATATGAGAAGCATCACTCCACAGTTAAGGATGCCAGTGAGCTGGCTGAGAACCTTGGAGTTAAGAATCTTGTCCTGTATCACACAGAGGATAAGAACATTAAAAAACGTAAAGAGCTTTACGGAGCAGAAGGCAGAGAGTATTATCACGGAAATTTGTTTGTTCCGGATGATCTTGATGTGATCGAAATGTAATAACTGTAAAAAGAAAGACTGGAAGTATGGCATATGCTGTATTTCCGGTCTTATTATGTTTGGAAACAGAGAGGATACTAATAAATTTCATAGTACATCTGTCAGGTAGAAAAATACTTGTATGGCAAAAAGGTATCGTTTACAATAAAGAATACACACATAGCATTGCAAGAGTATGTCAATAAGAACAGATTTGAAAATTACAGATTCGGATCCGGCAAAAATAAGATTTTACAAATTACGAGGTGACAGAACATATGCCAGCAACAGATAACATCACACTTGAAAAAAAATACAGAAAACTCCAGGAAATCCTCCGTTCCCTGGGAAGTGTAGCCGTAGCTTTTTCCGGTGGAGTGGACTCCACATTTTTGCTGAAAGCTGCACAGGAAACACTTGGCGACAAAGCTATGGCCATTACCGCATGTCCATGCTCCTTCACCGACAGAGAACTGAAAGAAACGCAAGATTTCTGCCAGGAAAATCACATTTGCCAGGAGATATGCAAGATCAACGAATTCGACATCCCGGGGTTCCGTCAGAATCCGCCGGACCGCTGCTATATCTGCAAAAAAGCCATCTTTACCAGACTTTGGGAAGCTGCAAAGGCGCGCCATATGAACATGATCGTGGAAGGTTCCAACATGGATGATCTGGGCGACTACCGTCCGGGAAAAAGGGCTATCCAGGAGCTTGGGGTCCGCAGTCCGCTCCAGGAAGCAGGCCTCTATAAAGAAGAGATCCGGGAGCTGTCAAAAGACATGAATCTTCCAACCTGGAACAAGCCATCTTTTGCCTGTCTTGCTTCCAGATTTGTATACGGTGAGACCATTACCGAGGAGAAGCTTCACATGGTAGATCAGGCCGAGCAGTTTCTGATGGATCTGGGATTCCATCAGTTCCGTGTTCGCATCCACGGTACCATGGCAAGGATCGAGGTTCCGGAAGAAGAGATCCTGAAAATTGCAGATAATGAAACAAGAGCAAAGATCACAGAGAAATTCCGCACATTGGGATTTTCTTACGTGACTCTGGATCTTCAGGGCTTCCGTTCCGGAAGTATGAATGAAACACTGGGAAAATAAGTATCAGAAAATAAAATAATCCCCCGGAAATACCGCGTGAGAAGTATTTCCGGGGGATTGCTGCACGAATAGAACCGGAGGCTCCGTTACTGTTTTCAAATCTTAATTTTCGGATTGAGAATATCTGTCTGGCAGGCTGTATATTTTACATATAATCCTTCAGCACATCATGATCCCGCAGTACCTTCTCAACCACAGTACCCTTCACAACATTAAGAAGTGGTTTCTTCAGTGCATTCAGCGGCCCTGGCAGCTGGATCTCCAGCGGGGATTTTCCGTCCATCAGCTTCACACTGCTGTCCAGAAGCTCACGGATATCGTAAACGCTTCCCCATACTTCCGGAACACCACGGTCTACACCGAAAAGTCCGTATACAGCCTCCATTGCAGTACGTACGGAATACTCTGTTGTGAATACGGTATCACGAGGAGTATCCGCAAACTGGCCCAGGAATGCAAAGTTTACACAGCCATCCGGGATAACATCCGGGCGGTCACCTTTGGTACGCGGCATGAAGAAGGCGGTGATGTACGGCATCATGGTCGGAACGCAGACAGCACTGTTTTCTGCCATATCGTCGATCTGATCTACCGGAACACCCAGGTGGTACAGCCACTCAGCGGTAATTTCCTTACCGGTACAATCCTTCATCGGTTTTTTGATATAATCACCGGGAACATCGGTAAACAGTCCGTAAACCCATACGCAGACTTTCTTCGGATCCTGTTCCTTGAACTGTCCCTGACGGTTGATGGTCCAGCTTAAGAGCCATTTGGAATCCTGGCAGCTTACGATACCACCGGTAACAACCTTGCCGGTACGTGGGTCACGCTGGCAGATGTTGGTGATATAAGGGATGATACGGTCATCCAGAGTGGTGACAGTAGCAGATTCCCAGTTTGTCTTGGCAATGTCTGAGCAGAATTTCTCCGGATGTCCGAATGACGGATCCTGAGCTGCGATATTTTTCCACAGGGACCAAACGCCACTGGTACGGACCTCCGCGTCGCCGTTTGGCGCGTGGTTCTGGTCGCCGTAGATCGTACCCTCTGTACAGCTTCCGTTAGTGACGAAAACATAATCATTCTCTGTAAGAAGGATACCCTGCTCCACACCTTTTACCTTGCACTCGATAGCAGTGGCGATCTTTTTGCCATCCTTGAAATTAAAGATCACGTTTGTGACCTCAGTATTAAACTGGAAGTCAACACCTGCATCCTCCAGATATTTTTTCATGGGAAGGATCAGGGATTCGTACTGGTTGTACTTGGTGAATTTCAGGGCGCTGAAATCCGGAAGGCCTGCAATGTGGTGGATAAAACGCTGGAAGTAAAGCTTCATCTCCAGAGCACTGTGCCAGTTTTCAAATGCGAACATGGTTCTCCAGTACAGCCAGAAGGTGGAATCAAACACTTCATCGTCAAATACATCTTCGATGGTTTTATCGTAAAGATCCTCATCCTTTGTCATGAACAGCTTCATGATCTCCATGCAGCCCTTCTGGCTCAGGTTGAATTTTCCGTCGGTGTGGGCATCCTGTCCACGGTTGACGGTTGCACGGCAGAGAGAATAGTTCGGGTCGTGCTTGTTCAGCCAGTAGAACTCGTCCAGAACAGAAGCACCCGGTTTTTCAAGGGAAGGAATACTGCGGAAAAGATCCCACAGGCACTCGAAATGGTTTTCCATCTCACGACCGCCACGCATGATATAGCCTCTGGACGGATCAAAGATTCCATCGCAGGCACCTCCGGCAATATCCATGGCTTCCAGGATGTGGATATGATCACCTGGCATCTGTGCGTCTCTTACCAGGAAGCATGCAGCAGCCAGGGAAGCAAGACCGCTTCCTACAATGTAGGCATGCTTGTCGTCCACACCTTCCGGTTTTTCCGGACGGGCAAAGGCTTCGTAGTTACCGTTGGAATAATAAATCCCTTTGCTGTTTTTGTCATGCTTTCCACGCTCGGTGTTGCGGTAGTTTGTAGTAGTTTCTTTCACATGGAGGTTTTCCTCTTCGTTGATCTCTCTTGTTTTTTTCATCAGCATGGCTGCGCCGGCTCCGGCTGCCGCAAGTGCTGCAAGTCCCATGAATCCTTTTTTATCTGACATATGACATCCACCTTTCGTAAATGAGATACCTGTTTGTATCGGATTAACTGTTCTTTGTTGCTGTTGAGGCTATGATAGCCCATCCGAAAAAAAGATTCTATTTACAAAATACCGAAAGTGTTCAGTTTTTTATCATTATGTCTGTTTTGATAAGTTTTTATTCTGTATGCATTTCTGCTGTTTTGTTTCTGGCGGCAAAATTGCGGATGGCGTTGTCGATGCTTCCGTACAGTGCGGTTGCGGTATCATCTGCGATTTCGCGATAATCTTCGCGCATGCCGTTTTTGATCCAGTCCAGCATGATCCCTACAAAGCTGTATTTATACAGATCTGCGATAAAAATTTTCTGTTCATCCGTGATGGGGATATCTTTTGATTTTTCTGCTACCACGCCCATAAGAAGATCGCAGGTAAGTTGGAACAGATAATTCTCAATCTGTTCCCGCCCCACGCAGCGGTATACATTTAAGATAAACGGCTTGTTTTCCATCACGGCATCAAAGATCTGCAGAAGCCCTTCGTGCCATGTGGAAGAGGTTTTTTTGCCCTGAAGGGCAATTCTGGCATCTTCCAGACAGCACCACTCCACAAGATCATAGATATCTTTGAAATGATAGTAAAAAGTCATGCGGCTGATCCCGCAGTCCGTAGTCAGGTCATTGATGGTGATCTTATCTAAAGGTTTCTTAAGAAGTAGATGCTTCAGGGATTCTTCCAGGGCAAGCTTGGTTGCATTTGTCATGTTTTGCGGCCTCCTTTGGTAATGTTGTGGTTACTAATATAACATGAAAGTGCACAGAAAATCCATGCCAAACAGTGACTTTTCTGTGAAATTATGATAAACTGAAACCCGGAATGTTTTGTGAAACAGAATGGAGTGTATTATGAAAAAGAAATCAGCTTGCATCCTGCTGGTTTTTGCTGCCGTGATAGTACTTACTTATATGACAGGAGAATCCTATTATAGAGGAATCAGTGAAAAAGCAGGGTTGGATGAACAGGAAGAGAAAATATATAAATACCAGTACGACATGATCGTGGACAGCCCCGATTCCCAGTTCTGGCAGGCAGTATATGACAGTGCGAAGAAAAAAGCAGCTCAGAATAATGTACTGCTTGAGATCATGGGGCCGGACAGAGAAACATCCTATGATAAACTTGATTATATGAATATGAGCATTGCGGCCAAGGCGGATGGTATTATCCTGCAGTATAATGGAGAAGCCGGTCTGGAAGAAGCAATCAATACTGCAGTAAGAAACGGAATACCGGTGGTTACAGTCATGAGTGATGCGGTGCACAGCCGCCGCCAGAGCTTTGTGGGAGTCAGCGATTATCAGCTTGGCATGGCTTACGGGGAAATTGTTGCCAAATACGTGGATGAGAACACGAAGAAGATCCTGATTCTGCAGAAACGGGACATTGATGATATGAACGAAAGTCAGATATACACTCAGATCAGCAATGCGGTGAAGATGGCAGCTGGTTCTGAGGATATTGAGATCAAGGGAAGGAATCTTCTGTCAACAGGAACCTTTGAAACAGAGGAGGCAGTTACTGATATTTTTCAGCAGAAGCGGAATGTTCCGGATATCCTTGTGTGTATGGATGAGGAGACAACGGAGTGTGCAAGACAGGCAATTCTGGATTTCAACCTTGCAGGAAAAGTGAAGATCATTGGTTATTATACATCTGAGGATATTCTGGCGGCAGTTGAAAAAGGTGTTATTTCAGTTACCTGTGATGTGGACACGACCCAGCTGGGACAGTACAGTGTGGAGGCAGTTACCAGCTATATAGAAGATGGAAGAACCAATTCTTTCTACAACGTAGACATTAATTTTCTTGACAGAACAGCAGTGAAGAAGATGAGGAGGGAGGCAGTCACAGATGAAAAAGATCCGTTGGAGTGACTTTTCTCTTGTAAGCAAGATCATGATCGAGGTTGGCGTGCTGGCAGTTTTACTGTTCAGCATCAACATGCTGTTTTATGCGCGGATCAACAACTCCATGCAGGAGATGGATGATGTGTATGCCAGCAATGCCCAGATCACAGAGCTTGGGCAGGTTTTTGACGATGTGCAGGACAGTATGTACCAGTATCTGAAGGTAAAAAACTCTCAGGCACTGATGGATTATTATCAGAATGAGGCGAAATACAGGCAGGAGCTGGAGAAGTTAAATGAACGGAATATTGATGATTCCGTAAAACTTCTGGAGAAGAAGATACGTAAGATGTCAGAATCATATCTTTCCTGTACCGCAGGAACTGTAGCTGCCAAGAGAGGCAGGAATGTGGAGAAATATAAGCAGGAATATGATGAAAGTCTGGAGCTTTATAGTTATATCCAGAGTTCTATGGATGAGCTGAACAAGCAGCTTTTTAAAGAAAATTCCCAGACTTATGCAGCTCTCCGGGCGGTTATGAGATATCTGGAGATCAGTAATATGATGATCATGCTTCTGGTGGTGATCTGTGGGATGTTCCTTCTGATCATGGCAACAAGGGAGATGTTCCTGCCGCTGACTAATATGGCAGAAACTGCACAGCTGGTAGGTCAGGGGAATTTTAATGTAAAGATGCCCCCAGCAGATTCCAGGGATGAGCTTGGAACGGTAACAAGAGCCTTTAATACCATGGTGGATAATCTTGGTCTTTACATTGCCAGGACAAAGGCCAGCATGGAAAAAGAACAGCAGATGATAGAGAGGGAGCTTTTGATGGAAACACATCTCAAGGAGGCACAGCTTAAGTATCTCCAGTCTCAGATCAATCCGCATTTCCTTTTTAATTCCCTGAATGCAGGAGTACAGCTTGCAATGATGGAGGATGCAGAAAAAACCAGTATCTTTGTGGAAAAGATGGCAGATTTTTTTCGCTACAATGTAAAGAAGGGTGAGGAAGATGCCACACTGGAGGAAGAACTGGAGGCTGTGGACAATTACATTTATATTCTGAATGTACGGTTTGCCGGGGACATCCATTTTTCAAAAAAAGTGGAATGTGATGTGGAAAATGTACGTGTTCCCAGTATGATCCTGCAGCCGGTTGTGGAAAACGCAGTCAATCATGGAATCCGGAATATAGATTGGGAAGGACATATTGATCTCAGTGTGGAGAAATGGAACGACCATATTGAGATCAGTGTTCGGGATAACGGACTGGGCATGACCGGAGAACAGATACAAAGAGTACTGTCAAAAAAAGTCCACAGCAGTTCAGGCGAGGGTGATTCCACGGGAATTGGAATGAATAATGTGATCAGCCGTCTGGAACTGTATTATGAGCGGGACGGATTAATGGAAATATACAGTGAAGGTGAAGGAATGGGAACAGAGGTAGTGATCAATATTCCTCTGGAGAGGAGCGAAAAAAATGTACAGAATCCTGATTGCTGATGATGAGGGGATCATGCTGGAATCCCTGAAAAATATTATAAGTTCCAACTATGGAAATGAATGTGAGATCCATACAGCCAAGACAGGCCGTGTGGTTGTGGAGGAGGCGGAGAAATATCCGCCGGATATCTGCTTTATGGACATTCAGATGCCGGGCTTAAGTGGGATCCAGGCAATCCGGGAAATTCAGAAATTTAACAGATCTGTGGTCTTTGTGATCATTACAGCCTATGATAAATTTAATTATGCCAGGGAAGCGGTAAATCTTGGAGTTATGGAATTTCTTACCAAGCCGGTAAACAAAAAGGTGATTCTGGAAACATGCTCCAAAGCTATGGAAAAGGTAGATTACACAAGACAGAAGCGAAGCGATGATCTCCGTATCCGTGAAAAGCTGGAGACAGTTGTGCCCATGATCGAAAGCGGATATATCAATAATATTCTTCTGCAGGATGATTTTCAGACATATCAGGATAATTACAGGGAGCTTCTGGATATCCGGGAAGAATATGGATATATGATCGTGGCTGAATTCGGGGATTCCACGGAAAATGGCGTTCTTACCAATGCGGTGGGGGCCAGTGTGAAGGCAAACAAATTTTATTCCACATTCCGGGAAATCGCTCAGGGATTTTTTGAATGTCTGGTAGGACCCATTATGGGAAACCGTATTGTACTGCTTGTTCCATACCGTAATTCCAGGGAGTCCTATGAGGAACGTGTGGAGGTTGTAACAAGAACCAGAAACATGGTACATAAGCTGGAAAGCAGGATCGACAGTAAATTTCGCTGTGGTATCGGCCGGGTGAAGGAGATGGGAAGCACCATGAAAGAATCCTTCAAGGAGGCCATGATCGCACTTCGGGAAAGCACCAGCCATGTTATACATATTGAGGATGTTCCGGCTGCACAGAAATATGACGGCGAATATCCAAGAGATCTGGAACATCGCTATGAAAAGCGGGTGATGGATAAGGATGTGGCAGGAGCTTTAAGCTGTGCCGAGGAATTTATCAGGTGGATGGAGAAGCAGCCGGGAGTAGATCTGGAGGACATGCGCATCAAGATCCTGGAGCTTGTGATGGGAGTGGAAAAAAAGGCCTTTTTTGCAGGTACCGTGAAATATGCGATCAGCTGCCGCAGAAATTATATTCATGAGATCCAGGAATATACAGATATAGAAGGAATGAAAAAATGGTTCCTGGGCAAAACATCAGAAATCTGCAGTAACATGGAAAGTGCAAGGGAAAAAGAAGCGGTTTCTATTATCGAAAAAGCAAAGTCCTATATTCGGGACAATTACAAAAAAGATATTTCACTGGATGAGGTGTCACGGGAGGTGGATATCAGCCCTTATTATTTCAGCAAGCTTTTTAAGCAGGAGACCGGAGGAAATTTTATCGAGTATCTTACAGAAGTGCGGCTTCGGAATGCAAGAGAACTTCTCAAGGATTCAGGGCTTTCCATCAAGGAGATCTGTGCGGAATCCGGATACAGCGACCCAAATTATTTCAGCAGGATATTCAAAAAATACGAAGGCGTGACACCAAGTGAATTCAGAGAGAGGTTGAGGTAGACAATATGAGCGGGGGGAAAATGATCAGGAAGCTGTTGATCTTGCTGTGTCTGTTGACATTGATGCTGAATGGCTGCGCTTCCGAAAAAACAAAGCAGACAGCTGCACAGGAAAACGATACAGAGGAAGACAGTGGTGAAAAGAAAATTCAGATCGGTCTTACAGTGGATTCCTTTGTTATTGAGAGGTGGATTCGTGACAGGGATGCATTCGTGGCAACCGCAAGGGAATTGGGAGCGGAAGTGAATGTTCAGGATGCGGGAGCAGATACAAAAGAGCAGATCAGCCAGATCGACTATTTTATCAGGAAGCATATGGATGTGATCGTGATCATTGCCAGAGACTGCAAGGCATTATCTGAGGCTGTGGAGCGTGCCCACAATGTAGGGATCAGGGTGATCTCCTATGACCGTATGGTAAATGATGCGGATACAGACATGTATATTTCCTTTGATAACCGGAAAGTCGGAGAGGTCATGGCACAGTCCATGATGGAAGTGATCCCTAATGGCGGAAAGATTTTTATGGTCCAGGGATCTGCTTCAGATAACAATGTGGACATGGTAAAAGAGGGATTTGAAGACACTCTGAAAAACAGTGATCTGAAGGTGGTTTACGAAGCCAACTGTGAGGGCTGGGTCGCGGAGCTGGCAGCAGATTATGTGGAGGAGGCACTGGAAGAGTACCCCGATGTAAAGGGAATCATGTGTGGAAATGATGATATTGCCAGCCAGGTGATACAGGTTCTTGCGGAAAACCAGCTTGCCGGACAGGTGATCGTGGTAGGCCAGGATGGTGATCTGGCTGCATGTCAGCGTATTGTAGAAGGAACCCAGTACATGACAGCATTTAAATCTATCGAAGATCTGGCATGCCAGGCAGCTGAATATGCGGTGAAGATGGCAGAAGAGGGAAAGCTTCCGTCAGATGTGACAGATACCATGAACGATGGAAGCTATGATATCCCGGCGAAGGTGCTGGAACCGGTTGCCGTTACAAGAGATAATATTGATGAGGTGATCATTGACGGCGGTTTCCACAGAAGGGATGAAGTATATCTCAATACAGATTATGATACAGAGTAATGGAGAACAGATTGCATACCGGCATATATGTGGTGGTGAAATTCTGCAAGTAATGTGGCAGTGTAGCCATATGTGCAATAATACACAATTATGACAAAAATCAATAGCAGATTTTTGGTGCAAAAATGTCTTGCCTGATGCAGGGCATTTTTCTTTTGCAAAAAAATGTCTCTGTCATTGCCAACTATGTCCAGACAGTCCTGTGCTATAGTAACATCATCGAAGGAAACGTGATTCCAAAAATAAATAATGAAACGGAGGATTTTACAATGAAAAGAAAAATGGTATCTGCACTTCTTTGCGCAACAATGGTAGCTGGTATGGTGGTAGTTCCGGCAGCAACAGCACAGGCAGCAGACAAGAAACTGATCGGTGTTACCATGCCGACCAAGGATCTCCAGAGATGGAACCAGGATGGCGATAACATGAAGAAAGAGCTGGAGGCAGCAGGATATGAGGTAGACCTTCAGTATGCATCCAATGATGTAAGCACACAGGTTTCCCAGCTTGAGAACCAGGTAGCAAACGGATGTGACCTTCTGGTTGTGGCATCCATCGATGGAAGCAGCCTTGGCGAGCCTCTGAAACAGGCCAAAGAAAAAGGAATTCCGGTTATCTCTTATGACCGTCTTCTTATGAATTCCGATGCAGTAACCTATTATGCAACATTTGATAACTACAAAGTAGGTCAGAAACAGGGCGAGTACCTGGTAGATGCACTGGATCTTGACAATCAGGACGGACCATTTAATATTGAGCTGTTCACAGGAGATCCTGGCGATAACAACTGTAACTTCTTCTTCGGTGGTGCAATGGATGTTCTCCAGAAATACATCGATGACGGTAAGCTGGTAGTAAAATCCGGTCAGACAGAGTTCGAGCAGGTTGCTACAGCTAACTGGGACAGTGCAAAAGCACAGGACAGAATGGATACTATCATCGCAGGTAACTACTCTGACGGAACAAACCTTGACGCAGTTCTCTGCTCCAACGATTCCACAGCCCTTGGTGTTGAGAATGCACTGGCAGCTTCCTACACAGGAGAATATCCGATCATTACTGGTCAGGACTGTGACACACCAAACGTTAAGAACCTTGTAGCAGGAAAACAGGCAATGTCTGTATTCAAAGATACAAGAGCTCTTGCATCTGCAGTAGTAAAAATGGTTGACTCCATCATGAAAGGTGAGGAGCCGGAAGTGAACGATACAAAATCCTATGATAACGGAACCGGTGTCATCCCGACATACCTTTGCGATCCGGTTGTTGTTACAACAGATAACTACAAAGAGATCCTGATCGACTCCGGATACTACACAGAGGATCAGATCAAATAATCAGAATTTTTAAGAAAGAAATTTATCACATGCAGGCGGGGAATATAACCGCCTGCATGAACAGTGGAAAGGGAGGGAAATTGAGTTGGCTAAGATACTTCTGGAAATGAAAAATATCACCAAAACTTTCCCAGGTGTAAAGGCACTGGATAATGTTAATCTCCAGGTCGAGGAAGGCGAGATCCACGCACTGGTAGGTGAAAACGGTGCCGGTAAATCTACATTGATGAATGTATTAAGTGGTATTTATCCGTACGGTTCGTATGAAGGAAATATTATTTATGATGGTGAGATCTGTAAGTTTAACACTATCAAAGACAGTGAACATAAAGGAATTGTAATCATCCACCAGGAACTTGCTCTGATCCCGTACATGACCATCGGGGAGAACATGTATCTGGGTAATGAAAGAGGCAAAAGCTTTTCCATCAACTGGAATGAAACTTATGGAGAAGCAGATAAATATTTGAAAATAGTAGGACTGGAGGAATCCTCCAGAACTTTGATCAAGGATATTGGTGTAGGTAAGCAGCAGTTGGTTGAGATCGCAAAGGCACTTGCAAAGAATGCAAAGCTGCTCATTCTGGATGAGCCTACCGCATCACTGAATGAAGATGACTCCAAAGCTCTTCTGGATCTTCTTCTGAAATTCAAGAAGCAGGGAATGACCTCTATCATCATTTCCCATAAATTAAATGAAATCTCCTATGTAGCAGATAAGATCACAGTTATCCGAGATGGATCTACCATTGAAACACTGGATAAAAAGAAAGACGATTTTTCTGAGCAGAGGATCATTCAGGGAATGGTTGGACGTGAGATGACAGATCGGTTCCCGAAACGTCCAAATGTAAAGATCGGCGATGTTTCCATGGAAGTTAAGAACTGGAATGTTTACCATCCTCTGTATACAGAACGTAAGGTGGTAAATAACGTATCCTTTAAAGTACATAAAGGAGAGGTTGTCGGTATTTCAGGACTGATGGGAGCAGGACGTACAGAATTGGCCATGAGTATTTTTGGCAAGAGCTATGGAACTAAGATTTCCGGCCAGGTGTTCATGAATGGAAAAGAAGTGAAGCTGAATACAGTTCAGGAGGCTATTGACAACAAGCTCGCCTATGTTACAGAGGATCGAAAAGGAAACGGATTGATCCTTTCCAAGTCCATAAAGATGAACACTACGCTTGCAAACATGTCCGGTATCAGTAATGGAAAAGTGATCGATACGGATAAAGAATACGCAGTTGCTGAGGAATACAGGAAGAAACTGAAAACCAAGTGTCCGACAGTTGAGCAGAATGTCGGAAACCTGAGCGGTGGTAATCAGCAGAAGGTCCTTCTTGCAAAATGGATGTTTGCAGAGCCGGATATTCTGATCTTGGATGAACCTACAAGAGGTATTGACGTAGGTGCTAAATATGAAATCTACTGTATCATCAATGACCTGGTCGCAGCAGGAAAATCTGTGATCATGATCTCTTCTGAGCTTCCGGAAGTGCTTGGAATGTCAGACAGAATCTATATCATGAACGAGGGCAGATTCGTAGGTGAGGTAAGTGGTGAGGAAGCTACATCTGAGCTGATCATGTCCAGGATCGTGAAGTCAGGTAAAGGAGAGTAAGAAGATGGAGAAAAAGATTAGTTTTTCAGAAATATTAAAAAAATATACCATGGTCATTGTTCTGGTATTTGTTGTGATCATGTTTTCTGTGAACACAAAGGGCGTTATGCTTCTTCCGCAGAATGTAAATAACCTGGTAGCCCAGAATGCATATGTATTTATTCTTGCAACCGGTATGCTGTTCTGTATTTTAACAGGTGGTAACATCGATCTGTCAGTTGGTTCTGTTGTATGCTTTGTTGCTGCTGTCGGTGGTAAGATGATGGTTCTCAACAGTATGAACCCGTATCTCACTATGATCGTGATGCTTCTTGTGGGTATTGCCATTGGTGCATGGCAGGGATTCTGGATCGCTTATGTACGAATTCCTCCATTTATTGTTACTCTGGCAGGTATGCTTGCTTTTCGTGGTCTTTCCAACGTAGTTCTGGAAGGACAGACCCTGGCCCCGATGCCGGATGCTTATCTGGCTCTGTTCAATAACTATATTCCGGACTTCCTTGGTGGAGGTGAAGGATTTAACAGAACATGTTTTGTAGTTGGCATTATTGTCTGCATCCTCTATGTTGCACTTGTTATGAAAAACCGTGCAGACCGTGCAAAAAAAGGCTACAGTGTTGAGTCTTTCGGTGGTGTTGCAGTGAAGATGGTTCTGATCTGTGTAGTTGTTCTTGCATTCATGTTCAGACTTGCTCAGTACAAAGGTATCCCGAATTCTCTTCTCTGGGTTGCAGTGATCATCGCGATCTATACATACATTGCTTCCAAGACTACAACAGGCCGTTATTTCTACGCAGTTGGTGGTAATGAGAAGGCAACAAAGCTTTCCGGTATTGATACGAACAAAGTTTATTTCCTTGCTTACTTGAACATGGGTCTTCTGGCTGCTATCGCAGGTATGGTGACAATGGCCAGATTGAATTCTTCCAACCCGCAGGCTGGTACAAACTTTGAGATGGATGCGATCGGTGCTTGTTTTATTGGTGGTGCTTCTGCTTATGGTGGTACCGGTACAGTTCCTGGTGTTATCATTGGTGCACTTCTGATGGGTGTTCTGAATCTTGGTATGAGTATCATGGGTATTGACCAGAATATCCAGAAGGTTGTTAAAGGTATGGTTCTTCTGGCAGCGGTTATCTTCGATGTTGTCAGCAAGAGAAAATCTTTTATCGTAAAATAATAATAGTCAGCGAATCAGGACAGCAGGTTTTCGGAGTGATCCGGAACCTGCTGTTTTTGGGTGTATATA
>NZ_JAMOYY010000033.1:0-29229 GCF_023669475.1 Blautia sp. MB18-30
ACCGTTTGGCTATCTCTCGTTTTTACTGCTTTTGGTTTGTTTAAACCGTTCTTTAAATGTAAAGAAATTTTCGAGAATCGTATGTGTTTCACTGTTTAGTTATCAAGGTTTGTTGTGTCTGTCTCTCGGACAGTTTGTTCATTTTATCTCATTCTCAACTGCTTGTCAAGAACTTTTTTTAATTTTTTCGAAGCATTTAGTCTTCAAAAAAATCAAAGCGGAGAAGGAGGGATTTGAACCCTCGCGCCGCGTTAACGACCTACTCCCTTTCCAGGGGAGCCCCTTCGGCCAGCTTGGGTACTTCTCCAAATTGCCCTACTTACTAAGTAGTTCCGATATTTATCTCTGCCGTTCTCAACGACAGGTGATATTATATCTCGTATCTTTTATGTTGTCAAGTACTTTTTTAACTTTTTTTAAAAGTTTTTATTCTGTATTTGGCAAACGGAGAGAGTGGGATTCGAACCCACGCGCCCTTGCGGACAAACGGTTTTCAAGACCGCCTCGTTATGACCACTTCGATATCTCTCCATATAATGTTTTTCAACATTTTTTGTGCTGTTTTGTCAGCGCATGTTGTATTCTATCATCAAATATCTCCCCTGTCAATAACAAATTTGATATTTTTTTCAAAAAATTGGACATATAGCTTCAATTTCTGCTATATGTCCATATTTACCGGGATTTTCACCCTGTTCTGCTCTCTATTCTACTCTCTGTTTTCCTTCAAAAATGCCTCCGCAACCACCAGATCTTCCGGTGTTGTGATCTTGATATTGCGATAAGAACCTTCTGAAAAGCGGATCTTCACCCCGGTCTCATGTTCTGCAACCATGGCATCATCTGTAATTCCTGTCATTTCCTTCTGCCGAATGCTGGTATATGCGCCATAGATCAGCGGGTACTGAAAGATCTGCGGAGTCTGGACGATCCATACACTGCTGCGATCCGGAGTTTCACTGACATTCCCATCCTCATCTGCGATCTTAACTGTATCCTTGGAAGGCATGCCTGTAACACTGGCACCTGTCTGTGCTGCTGCCATAAGTCCTCTTTCAATGATCCCATGATCAATAAATGGTCTGGCACCGTCATGGATCAGCACATACTCTGTATCTTTACACGCACGAAGTCCTTCATAAACAGAATCGTACCGTTCTTTTCCGCCGGATACTACAGCAGAAACCTTTGTAAAACCATATTTTTCCACGATTTCTTCTTTGCACCAGAAAACATACTCCTCCCCTGTTACCAGGATCACATCCCTGATCAGCGGACTTTCCTGAAAACAGCGCAGAGAATAACAGAGCACCGGCATCCCGTCAAGCTCCATAAACTGCTTCTGTATTTTGCTGTGCATTCTCTTTCCCTGGCCTGCTGCCAGGACAATAGCTGTATTTCTGCACTCTCCCATGATCAATTACCCCGGATTCTTTTATCTTTCGCCAAGCTTCAGGTTCGGAACCGCATTCAGATCCCAGCTGTGGCGTGTTCCCCTGATATATTCATAGTAAGCTGCCACACCGATCATCGCTGCGTTATCCGTACAGAAGATCGGTGATGGACGGTAAAATTTGTATCCACGTTCTGTACATGCTTTTTCCATAGCAGTGCGAAGTGCTCCGTTGGAAGCAACACCTCCTGCAATGGCAACCTTTTTCATGCCAAAATCAGCTGCTGCCTGCATGGTATGCTCTACCAGTACGTCAACAACCGCCTTCTGGAAGGATGCCGCGATATCTGCACGGTTTACTTCCTCACCTTTCATTTTTGCCCCGTTTAAATAATTAAGAACTGCGGACTTCACGCCGCTGAAGCTGAAATCATATGGATTTTCACCGATTTTTGCACGTGGAAACTCGATAGCGTCCGGATTTCCTTCCTTTGCCAGCTTATCGATCTTCGGTCCTCCCGGATATCCCAGCCCAATGGCACGTGCAACCTTATCAAATGCCTCACCTGCCGCATCGTCTCTGGTTCGGCCCAGGATCTCAAACTGGCCGTAGTCCTTCACAATAACAAGATGGGTGTGTCCACCGGATACAATGGCACAGAGAAACGGCGGTTCCAGATCCGGATGCTCAATATAATTGGCAGAAACATGGCCTTCTATATGATGCACGCCTACCAGTGGCAGGTTTCTTGCATAGGCAATAGCCTTGGCTTCTGCCACACCTACAAGAAGTGCACCGACAAGCCCCGGTCCATAGGTTACACCGATAGCATCAATATCATCCAGAGTGACATTTGCCTCGTCCAGCGCTTCCTGGATGACCTGGTTGATCCTTTCTATATGATTTCTGGAGGCGATCTCCGGTACAACACCTCCGTACAGTTTATGGATCTCGATCTGTGAGGAAATCACGTTTGATAAGACAGTCCTTCCATTTTTTACAACGGAAGCTGCCGTTTCATCACAGGAGCTCTCAATACCAAGAATTAATGTATCTTTCATTTTTTCAGTCCTCTTCAAAATTCAGTTCCACACTCTTCCCGTCTTTTCCCGGCCATGCCTTCGGAAAGATCTCACGTACTGTATCCATGTAATCATCCGGACGTACCAGAGAAGGGCTGTAATGGGTCAGCCACATTTCCCCCACTTCCGCATCACGGGCAAGAGTGGCCGCTTCACGAAACGTCATGTGTTTGTAGCCTTTTGCCTTTTCGATCTTGTCATCTTCACCGTACATTCCCTCACAGATAAAAAGATCGGAACCTTTTGCATTACGTAAAATAGACTCTGTCGGTCTGGTATCTGTGGTATAGGTAAGCTTGATCCCTTTTCTTGGCGGACCAAGCACCATATCCGGTGTGTAGATCCTTCCTTCATCCTCCACAGTCTGTCCCTTCTGCAGCGGATTCCAGAATTTCAGCGGGATCTCATGCTCCCTGGCACTGTCAGGAGAAAATTTTCCCTGGCGCAGGATCTCAAGGGTATAGCCATAGCAGGTAACATTATGGTTCACCCGAAATGCAGTGATCCGGTACCCATTCAGTTCCAGAACTTCCTCCGGTTTCGTGATCTCGATAAATTTAATTTCAAAGGGCAGCTCCGGTGCGATCACACGAAGTGCACTTACCACACGTTCCAGTCCTCTTGGGCCTACCAGAGTCAGCGGTTCTGTGCGGTCTGCATTTCCCATAGTCAAAAGGAGTCCCGGAAGTCCGCTGATATGATCCCCATGATAATGGGTAAAACAGATCACATCAATAGGCTTGAAGCTCCAGCCCTTTTCTTTAATGGCCACCTGAGTGCCTTCCCCGCAATCGATCATCAGACTGCTGCCGTTATAACGGGTCATCAGTGCGGTGAGCCATCTGCGTGGCAGCGGCATCATTCCTCCGCAGCCAAGTAAACAAACATCTAACATATTTTTCCTCTTTTCCTGTTCTGTGGCAAAGTTTAGCATACTTATCCCGTACAGACAAGTACCTCTCCCGGGTAAGCCTATTCAGAAACTGCGGTGCGTGTCATAAGAACAGCATCCTCTGTGGGATCTGTATAGTATCCCTTTCGCAGGCCATCCCGCACAAATCCCTGACGTTCATAAAGCCGGATCGCAGTCTCATTTCCTGCCCGGACCTCCAGATGGATCATGGTGATCCCACGCTCTTCTGCCAGACGGATCATACTTTCCATAAGGAAATTTCCGATTCCCTCTCTCTGACGGTCTCTGCGGACAGCCACATTGGTCACATCCCCCTCATCCAGCACCGTAAGAAGACCACAATATCCCAGGATCCGGCCCTTTTCTTCCACAACAAGAAACATCCCATTCTCTTTCATAAGAAATGTCAGAAATCCCTCTTTTGTCCAGGGGACTGAAAAAAGTTCCTCTTCGATCTCCATAACCTGATCCAGATCATCCACAAGCATTTCTCTTAAGATCATGCGTTTTCCCCTTCTGATCCTTTTTTCAGTTTCTGGGCACGCTCCCGCTCAGCCTGTGAAACACGGAGATAATCCGGTTTGTGCTCAGCCGCTGTCTCGGTTCTGCCTTCTTTATAATAAAGGACACCAAGTGCACCTACAGCACCTGCTCTCTGTCTGGAAAGATGGGCCGGTGCAAAAGAAAACGGTACAGTAAGCTTATCTGCGATGATATCTTTAAATACCGGGACTCCGTCTCCGAGGAATGTTACGGCTTCTCCCATCTCATTCAGCATGGAAAGAAGCTCCTCAATTCCCACTGCCATCTGATCCTTTACCGTCATGAGCCTGTGATCCTCGTAACGATAGATTCCCGTATAAACCTGCTTTCTTCTGGCATCCATGATCGGACAGATCAGTCCGTTTACATCATAGAGATTATAGGCCAGTGCCTCCACAGTCGGAATCCCGACCAGTGGTTTGTCAAGGGCAAGTCCAAGTCCCTTGGCTGTGGCAGAGCCAATACGGAGTCCGGTAAAAGAGCCCGGTCCCTTGGCTACCGCAATAGCGTCAATCGTCTTCAGATCCAGCTCTGTCATCTTCACGATCTCATCCAGCATGGGAAGAAGAGTCTGGGAATGTGTTTTCTTATAATTAACTGTATATTCCGCTACCAGTGTATCGTCCTCCACAACGGCTACGGATGCCACGATTCCGGAACTGTCCAGTGCCAAAACTCTCATTCTGTCTTTTCTCCTCTCTCCTCAATGGTGATCTTTCTGTATTCAAAGCCCTTCTCAAGATCTTTTTCAATGGTAACTTCGATCCTTTTTTCCGGCAGGATCTCCTCAATGAGTTCTGCCCATTCGATCAGACAGATTCCCTGCCCGAAAAAATAATCATCGTATCCGATCTCTTCCATTTCTTCCAGATCCCCGATACGATATACATCAAAATGATAAAATGGCAGACGTCCGTCTTCATATTCCTGGATAATGGTAAACGTAGGGCTGTTTACAGGTTCTGTAATTCCAAGACCTGCTGCCACTCCCTGTGTGAACACGGTTTTTCCAACTCCCAGATCGCCTGTCAGTGTGTAGATCTGTCCCGGCTTCGCATTCATTCCGATCGTCCTTCCGACCTCGAATGTTTCCTCAGGATCATGCGTTTCTATGACCATATTTTCCACCTTTTTCTTGCACAATTATTCTTTGCATATTATAATAGAGCGAACAGCGAAATACAATACTTTTTGAAAAGGAGTGCGAAAACTATGGCAAATCCTATCGTTACCATCACAATGGATAATGGCGATGTAATGAAAGCGGAATTATATCCGGAAGTTGCCCCGAACACAGTAAATAACTTCATCAGCCTTGTAAAAAAAGGCTTTTATGACGGCCTGATCTTCCACCGTGTCATCAACGGCTTTATGATCCAGGGCGGATGCCCGGACGGAACCGGTATGGGTGGCCCGGGATACAGCATCAAGGGTGAGTTCTCCCAGAACCGTTTCAAAAACGACCTGAAGCATACACCAGGTGTTCTCTCCATGGCAAGAGCCATGAATCCGAACTCTGCCGGAAGCCAGTTCTTTATCATGCACAAGGCTGCTCCGCATCTTGACGGAAGCTATGCTGCATTCGGTCAGATCATTGAGGGTATGGATGTTGTAAATGCTATCGCAGAGACAGACACGGACTACAGTGACCGTCCTCTTGACGAGCAGAAGATCAGCTCCATGACTGTTGATACCTTTGGTGTGGATTATCCGGAACCGGAGAAATGCTGACAGGAATAATTTTCTGAAATAAAAAAGCCCCGCGAAGAGCAGACTGTAACACAGATCATCTGCCCTCTTCCCGGGGTATTTTTATACTGACATTCTCTTTTCTTTTACTTTTCGAAGGTCTTCACTTCTCCGTTTACTTTCGCAAAATACAGTTCTGCATCCTTCTCAAGTCCGGCTCTTCCATTTGTTCCTTCTGTGATCGCCTTCTTCACCTCTTCGACCTGATCATCCGGCACAAGAAGCTTCAGGACAACCTTGTCGGTATATTCGGAATCCAGGATCGGCAAACTTCTTTCTCCTGCGATATACTGGATCTTTCCGATCCCTGTATAATCCGTCGTCACTTGAAGAGAGATCCCATGATGCTTCTCAATGACGGTACTTGCCGCCAATCCTGCCTGGACTGCACCGGAATATGCCCGCACAAGCCCTCCTGTCCCAAGAAGGACACCTCCAAAATATCTGGTCACCACAATGGCCGCATTATAGATCCCGGCTCCCAGAAGCACATCCAGCATAGGCCTTCCGGCTGTTCCGGATGGTTCTCCGTCATCACTGCAGCGGGTGGCTTCCCGGTTCATCCCTACGGAATATACATAGCAGTTATGACGTGCATCCCAGTATTTTTTTTTCATTTCTTCGATAAAGGCAAGGGCCTCTTCTTCTGTTTCCACAGGACGGACGGTTGCGATGAAACGGGATTTTTTTTCCACAAGTTCGCCTTCGCCGCCTTCGTATATGGTTTTATAATGTTCCAGCATGGTTTACGCCTCCGTTATCTATATCCAACCCTCTGTTTCAGGCAGAGTTTTCTTTATTGTATAATAATTATCTTCATTGCACAATGTATAAGATATCATGAATTGTGAAATTTTTTTTAAGGCTTTATTTGACATCTCATATTTGTTATAATGAAACGGATTATAAAGGAGGAATATTATGAACTACGGAAAAAGATCCACTTCCAAGAAGCGGAATGCTCTGATCTCCCGTACTTCCATGCTGGAAAAAAGAGCACACGTTTCGTTTATCCGGGTTTTATTTACAGCTCTGATCGCAGTCTGCGTCATAGTTGTCTGCCTTGGTATCGGCTCCTTCCGGGGCGTGATCGCCGGAGCACCTGACGTCAACGATGTGGATATTTCACCTCTCGGATATGCAACCTTCCTGTATGATGACCAGGGAACACAGATGCGACAGCTTTCAGCCCCTACATCCAACCGTCTTCCAGTCTCCCTGGACCAGATCCCGGTCAGTCTGCAGCATGCAGTGGTAGCCATTGAGGATGAGCGTTTTTATGAACATAACGGTATTGATGTCCGCGGTATCGCACGTGCCGGAATGAAGGCGATCACCACCGGTAACTTTTCCGAGGGTGCCAGTACCATCACACAGCAGCTTCTGAAGAATAATGTTTTCACTGACTGGACCAACGAATCCACACAGCTGGAACGTTTCACACGTAAATTCCAGGAGCAGTACCTTGCTGTACAGATTGAAAAAAAATATGACAAAAATGTGATTCTTGAGAATTACCTGAATACCATTAACCTGGGTGCAGGTTCCTACGGTGTACAGGCCGCTTCCAAAAAATACTTTAACAAAGACGTATGGGATCTGAATCTTTCTGAATGTGCCACCCTTGCCGGCATCACGCAGAACCCTACCAAATTCAATCCGATCACCAATCCAAAGGCAAACTCCAAGAGACGGAAGGAAGTCTTGGATCACATGCTGGATCAGAATTACATCTCACAGGATGAATATAATGCAGCACTGAATGATGACGTTTATTCCCGTATCCAGGCCGCACAGCTTGAGAACACCGAAGAAGAAAGTACCGTTTACACGTATTTCGAAGATGAGGTTACCAATCAGGTCATCAGCGACCTGATGAACATTAAAGGATATACCAAGACACAGGCTACCAATCTTCTTTACAGCGGTGGTCTGAAGATCATGACAACCCTGGATTCCAACATGCAGCAGATCCTTGATGAGGAATATGCAAACCCTGATAACTATCCGGCCAATGTTCAGTATGAACTGGATTATGCACTGACTGTACAAAGCCCGGATGGAAAACAGACAAACTACAGCAAAGAAATGCTGCAGCTGTATTTCCGTGATCAGGATCCGGAATTTGATCTTCTCTTTGATTCTCCTGAAGAAGGTCAGCAGTATGTGGATCAATACAAGGCTAACATCCTGGCAGACGGAAGCACCGTAGTATCTGAGCGTGTAAACTTTGCGCCACAGCCACAGTCTTCCATGACTGTCATTGACCAGCATACCGGTTACGTAAAAGCCCTGATCGGAGGCCGTGGTGAAAAAACAGCCAGCCTGACTCTGAACCGTGCCACTGATACGACCAGACAGCCTGGTTCTACCTTTAAGATCGTTTCCACCTATGCACCTGCGTTGAACGAAAAAGGCGATACACTTGCTACAACCTTTATGGATGAGCCTTACGAATACCCGGACGGATCTCCTGTCAACAACGCCTCAAGAAGCTACGGCGGCGAGACCACCATCCGCAAAGCGATCCAGAATTCCATCAACGTTGTAGCTGTTAAATGCCTGGAGCAGGTTACCCCGGCTCTCGGCCTTAAATATCTGGATGATTTCGGTTTCACCACACTAGCTCACGGAACTGAGGCAGATAAAGATGCCAACGGAAATATCTGGAGTGACGCCAACCTGGCTACTGCTCTTGGCGGTATCACCAAAGGTGTCAAGAACGTGGAACTTTGTGCTGCATATGCAGCCATTGCTAATGGCGGGAACTATATCAAACCGATCTATTATACACAGATCCTTGATCATGACGGAAATGTTCTGATCGAGAACTCCTCCGTTTCCAGATCTGTGATCAAAGACAGTACCGCTTATCTTCTTACAAGCGCCATGGAAGACGTTGTAAAAAAAGGTACCGGTACCGCCTGCCAGCTGGACAATATGACTGTAGCCGGAAAAACAGGTACTACAGAGGACTACAATGACCTGTGGTTCGTAGGCTACACACCGTACTACACCTGTGCAGTATGGTCCGGCTATGACAACAACGAAAAAATTCCGGAAGATGCCCGTAACTTCCACAAAAATCTCTGGAAAAAGGTTATGACCCGTATCCACGAGGGCCTGGAGGACAGAGATTTCGATATGCCTTCCAGTGTGGAAAAAGCCAGTGTCTGCGCAGAAACCGGTCTTCTTCCCAGATCCGGATGCCCGACTATCACAGAGTATTTTGATATCTCCAGTCTTCCCACCGAATACTGTGATCAGCATTTCTACGGCAGCAGCGATTACGATGAAGAGGACTATTATTATAACGAAGATACGGACGCCGATACCGATGCAGCAGCTGAAGCGATTCCAAGCGCAGCTCCGGACAGTACTGACAGCACCGACACTGACAATACTGACAATTCCGATGACGGTTCCGATAATACCGGTGATGATACTGACAATTCCGGAACAGACGACAACACCGGTGGTGATGACGGCAGCTATGATAACAGCAATGATACCGGTGGCGATGACACCGGCGAAGATCCGGTAGAATATTATGAATGATCTCCATTATAGGTATCTTTCATAAACAACATATAAAAAAAGTGGTTTCCTGAAATATGGAAACCACTTTTTTTACTTTTAATAACTTCTTACTGTCTCGCAGTTTATCAGTTCAGGCAAGTCCCACCCACCGCTTATTACTTTTCGCAATTGAAGCAGGGTACTTCCCTGGTTCGGTTAAAGTACCATCTTGGCTGCACCGTAGATTCCTGCATCATTGCCAAGTGTCGCGATCACGATAGGAGTATCCTTGCAGGATTCAAAAGCATACTCTCTGTAATATTTCCGGATACAGTCAATAAGCGGCTGTCCGGCCTTGGAAACTCCTCCGCCGATAACAATGGTCTCCGGATCTGTCACACAGCAAATAATGGCAAGAGCACCACCCAGCTGCTCTCCGACCTTTTCCATGGTTGCTACAGCTACCGGATCATTCTCCTTAAATGCGTCCAGAACTGCTTTTGCTGAAATCTCTTCGGCATCTCTGAGAACACTGTTCTCACCGGAAGCTGCAAGCTCTTTTTTTGCCATGCGGACAATTCCGGTCGCAGAAGCATACTGTTCCAGACAGCCCCTGTTTCCGCAGTTGCAGGATTCTGTTTCATGATGATCCACATTGGCATGTCCGATCTCACCGCCAGCTCCGTGATGTCCGGTCACGATCTTTCCATCAACAATGATACCACCGCCTACACCTGTTCCAAGTGTGACCATGATCACATCGGAGGAGCCTGCTGCAGCACCCTTCCATGCCTCTCCCAATGCCGCTACATTGGCGTCATTTCCAGCTTCCGCATGAAGACCTGTAAGTTCTTCCATCTCTCCCACAACGTTCTTATATCCCCAGAAGAGATTTACTGCACGTGATACTTCGCCTTTGGAGTTTACCGGTCCCGGAACACCGATCCCGACGCCTTCCACCTCCTCTTTGGAGATACCCTTTTCTTCCATCTTGGCATTTACTGCTGCTGCCACATCAGGAAGGATCTGATCTCCATTGTTTTCTTTACGGGTTGGAATCTCCCATTTCTCAACAAGAGTACCATCCGTACGGAAAAGTCCGCATTTTACAGTTGTTCCACCTACATCGATTCCAAAACAATATGTTCCCATTTCTTACCCTCTCTTATTCTTCGTCATCCGGATTTTCTCTTTTTTTCGCAAGATTTGCCTGTACACGCTTGTACAGAGCCTCTGCCGCATTGTATCCCATCTTCTTCTGTCTGTGATTGACAGCCGCTGCCTCAACGATGATCGCCAGGTTACGGCCCGGACGGATCGGAAGAGAATGGCATACTACCTTATTTCCAAGGTACTCTGTATACTCCTCATGCAGTCCAAGACGATCGTATTCCTTGTCTCTGTCCCACTCCTCAAGCTTGATCACGAGATCGATAGACTGGGTATCCTTAACGCTCTCAACACCGAACAGTGTTTTTACATCGATGATACCGATACCACGAAGTTCGATAAAGTGACGTGTGATATCCGGCGCAGATCCCACCAGTGTTACGTCACTGACCTTACGGATCTCAACAACATCATCACTGACAAGACGATGACCTCTCTTGATCAGCTCCAGGGCTGCCTCACTCTTACCGATACCGCTCTCACCTGTGATCAGGATTCCCTCGCCGTAAACATCAACCAGCACACCATGAATAGAAATACATGGTGCAAGCTGCACGCCCAGCCAACGGATGATCTCTGCCATAAAACTGGAAGTTGTTCTTTCTGTCACGAATGTCGGAACATTATATTTAACAGCCAGATCGATCATGTCCTGAGACGGACGAGTCA
The DNA here is from genome assembly GCF_023669475.1 of Blautia sp. MB18-30. Lineage (NCBI taxonomy): Bacteria > Bacillati > Bacillota > Clostridia > Lachnospirales > Lachnospiraceae > Blautia > Blautia sp. MB18-30. The sequence continues at coordinate 11,040 of NZ_JAMOYY010000033.1, forward strand.
TGGTACTGAAAATAACACATGGGATCTTGCTGGAAATGAAACGTTCATATTTAAAACGTCTCTCCTCCTCATTAAGCTGCATCAGATACGTATACTCTACATATCCGATGATCTGAACTCGTTCATTGGCAAAATGCTCCAGATATCCGGTAAGCTGAAGCGCAGGTCTGTTGATCTCCGCAGTCTTGATCACGATGCCTGACAGGTCGATCTCCGGAGTCAGATTATTAAGCTCCAGTTCCTGTACCATCTTTGTCAACTGTACACCCTTCATACTTTTGTCTCCTTTTCGCTGAAAGTTTGCATTCTCACTGCCGTTTTACCGAGGCGTGAGACACCTTATCTTTAATTATACACAATCACTGCTGAAACTGCAATGCAGCATCAGGATTTATGAAAAAATTCATAGACCTGACGGGCGCTTCTGGCATTCATGCTCTCTGTCTGTGCCAGTTCTTTCTCCGATGCATCCCGGATATTTTCCACAGATTTAAATTTACGCAGAAGGGCTTTCCTCCTGGTATCACCGATCCCCGGGATATCATCCAGGATAGAATGGACCTGTTCCCTGCTCCTGAGGGAACGATGGTATTCAATGGCAAACCGGTGGGCTTCATCCTGGATCCTGGTGATCAGGCGGAAGCCTTCGCCGGATGTGTCAATGGGAATCTCCACATTGTTGAAATACAGGCCTCTCGTCCGATGATGATCATCCTTGACCATACCGCAGACCGGGATGCTTATCCCAAGCTCATTCAGTACCTTCAGAGCGATATTTACCTGCCCTCTTCCACCATCCATCAGGATCAGATCCGGAAGCCTTGCAAAGCTGTCAAATTCTCCGTTACTCTCATGAGTGAACCTTCGGGTCAGAACCTCTTCCATGCTGGCATAATCGTTGGGTCCCTGTACCCATTTGATCTTGAACTTACGGTAATCACTGCGTTTGGGACGGCCTTTTTCATAAACTACCATGGATCCCACAGACTCAAAGCCACTGATATTGGAAATATCGTAAGCTTCCATGCGCACCACATTTTTCAAACCCAGCCATTCTTCCACCTCGTGAACAGCTCCGATGGTTCGTCCTTCCTCCCGCCTGATCCGTTCTCTGTCCTTGGCAAGTACCATACGGGCATTTTCTAGGGCAAGTTCTACCAGCTTTTCCTTGGTTCCCTTCTTCGGGACCCGGATGTGTACCTTCTGCTTTCTTCTTCCTGACAGCCACTCCTCGATGATATCTGCATCTTCGATCTCACTTTGCAGCATGATCTCAGATGGGATAAATGGCGTTCCCGCATAAAACTGTTTCAGAAAGCTGGAAAGGACCTGCGCCTTTGTATCGCCCTTTGCCACACGGAGATAAAAATGATCTCTGCCGATCAGCCTGCCATCTCGGATAAAAAACACCTGGACAACCGCATCCTGATCCCTGAGGTCTTCACTGTCATCCATGGCTACTGCAATGATGTCCCTGTCCTCCTGCCCGTAGCCGGTGATCTTCTGACGTTCCCCGATCTTCCGGATACTGCTGATCAGGTCCCGGTATTCCATAGCATCTTCGTAGCGCATTTCCTCCGAAGCTTTCTGCATTTTTTCCATCAGCTCACTAATGGCGTCCTGAAAATCTCCATTCAGAAATTTGATCACCTTATTGATATTCTTCCGGTATTCTTCCTGGCTGACATATCCCTGGCAGGGTGCCTTGCACTGCTTCATATGATAGTACAGACAGGGCCGGTCCTTTCCGGTATCTCTCGGAAGACTGCGGTTGCAGGAGCGTACCTGATACAGCTTCCGCACTAGTTCGATCACGTCCTTTACTGCTCCGCCGCTTGTATAGGGGCCAAAATATCTTGCCTTGTCCTTTTTCATTCTCCTGGCAAAAAGCACTCTCGGGTATGGCTCATGAACTGTCACCTTAATAAACGGATAGCTCTTGTCATCTTTGAGCATAGTATTATATTTCGGACGATGTTCCTTGATAAGATTACACTCCAGCACAAGGGCTTCCAGCTCCGAATCCGTAATAATGTACTCAAATCTGGTAATATGTGTAACCATCCGTTCAATCTTGGCACCTTTATTACGACTGCTCTGGAAATACTGGCGCACACGATTCTTAAGGCTTATGGCTTTTCCCACATAGATGATCTCGTCTTTCTCGCCATGCATGATATAAACTCCCGGTTTTGCCGGAAGCTTCTTTAATTCTTCCTCGATTATGAACATACTTTATTCTCCTGTTTTACTATTACAGTAATAAGAAAACCGGGATTTCTCCCGGTTTTCTTATGATCTGTTTTATGCCTGTGATCCCGGCTTTTCTTCTGTTTCTGCATGATCGCTATCTGTTGTCTGAGCAGATTCTTCTGTTTTCTCCGGTGCCTGCATATCCTCTGTCAGTTCCTGTCCGGATATCTCCGGTCTGAACTGAACCGATTCTGTACTTTTTGCAGCCTCGTTATTTTCCGCGATCATTTCAATATCCTGTTTATTGGACACTTCTTTTTCATCCTCGGAAAGTACCAGATCATCCAGATTCTCCGGGATATCCAGGCCCTGCTGAACTGCACGGAGGATCTTCATGAACTCTTTACCTGTAATGGTTTCCTTGCGGATCAGATATTCTGCGATCTTATCCATCTCTGTTCTGTGACTTCCAAGGATCCTCTTGGCTTCCTCATAGGAATGGTGGAGAAGCTTCATCACCTCATGATCGATCTCTGTTGCGGTATCATCACCACAGTTTAAAACTGCTCTTCCGCTGAGATACTGGTTCTCCTGTGTGGCAAGTCCCATCAGTCCGAACTTCTCAGACATACCATACTGTGTGATCATGGCTCTGGCCACCTTGGTAGCCTGCTCAATATCATTGGCAGCACCTGTAGTGACTGTGTCAAAAACGATCTCCTCAGCAGCACGTCCGCCAAGATAGCCTACCAGCATAGCTTTCAGTTCTTTCTTGGTGTTGAGATATTTTTCTTCCTCAGGTACCTGCATAACGTAACCCAGTGCTCCCATGGTACGGGGTACGATGGTGATCTTCTGTACAGGCTCCGCATCCTTCTGGAGTGCATTTACCAGTGCGTGTCCGACTTCATGGTAGGATACGATCCGGCGTTCCTGTTTGCTTAAGATACGGTCCTTCTTCTCTTTTCCCACCAGAACTACTTCTACGGATTCTTCCAGGTCCTTCTGTGATACAGCTTTACGTCCCTTCTTGACTGCAAGGATCGCAGCCTCATTGATCATATTAGCAAGATCAGAGCCTACCGCACCGGAAGTTGCAAGTGCAATAGCTTCAAAATCAACGGTGTCATCCAGAAGTACGTTCTTGGCATGTACCTTCAAGATATCCACCCTTCCTTTAAGATCCGGTCTGTCAACGATCACACGTCTGTCAAAACGTCCCGGACGGAGAAGAGCCGGATCAAGAACCTCCGGTCTGTTGGTCGCAGCAAGGATCAGAAGTCCCTTGGATGTATCAAAGCCATCCATCTCCGCAAGCAGCTGGTTCAATGTCTGCTCACGCTCATCATTTCCGCCGCCATAGCGGGAATCACGGCTTTTACCAATGGCATCGATCTCATCGATAAATACGATACACGGAGCATTCTTCTTGGCTTCCTCGAAAAGGTCACGGACACGTGAGGCACCCACGCCCACAAACATCTCCACAAATTCCGAGCCGGAAAGAGAGAAGAACGGTACCTGCGCTTCACCTGCAACTGCCTTGGCAAGTAATGTCTTACCGGTTCCCGGAGGGCCTACAAGAAGTGCGCCCTTAGGCAGCTTGGCTCCGATGGCTGTGTATTTTCCGGGGTTGTGAAGAAAATCCACAACTTCCTGGAGAGATTCCTTGGCTTCATCCTGACCTGCCACATCCTTAAAGGAAACGCCCGTTTCCTGCTGCACATATGCCTTGGCTTTGCTCTTGCCTACGCCCATGCCCATGATCCCGCCGCCTTTGTTCATGCGGCGCATGGAGAACATCAGAAGTCCGAACAGAAGCAGTGTCGGCAGAACCACGCTCAGGATCATTGCAACAAATTCACCAAAAACATCCGGCGGATCGGTCTCAAACTTGATTCCCTTTCCTTCCAGTCTCTTGGTAAGTGCTGTACTGTCTTCGGTCTTCGTGGTGTAATAGCTCATATCCTCGTACTTGGAATTCTTTTTCTTGGGTACGATCGTCAATGTACTGGACTGGATCGTTACTTCCTTAACCTGGTCCTTATCCACCATATCGATAAATTTATCATAGGAGATCTCACTGCTGTTATCCTTCAGCATATTGGTAAACAACGCGAAGCACACCAGTGTGACCAGGAGGCATATCAGAAAAGCCAGAATCGACTGATGATTTTTACCTGATCCCTGCCTGGGATCTTTGTTGTCAGGTCGCTTCCCGTCCTGATCATTATTCAGTTGATTATTCATTTTTTTCCTCCTCTTGTCATTTCTTTATTATAAAGAGAAAAACCATATAAATCAACTGCGAGATTACAAAAATACCATCGAAAAAACACCGCATTGGATATTGCCAGTGAACGTAAAGTTGTAGTATACTGTTCCCAGTGATTTGGAAAATTAAAGAGGAGAGGAAATCAGACAAATGAAAATAGGTTTTGATAATGACAAATATCTGAAAATGCAGTCAGAACACATCCGTGAAAGAATCGGTCAGTTCGGCAACAAACTTTATCTTGAATTCGGCGGCAAACTGTTTGACGACTACCATGCATCCCGTGTTCTTCCGGGTTTTGAACCGGACAGCAAGCTCCGTATGCTGATGCAGCTTTCTGATCAGGCGGAGATCGTTATTGTTATCAGTGCCAATGACATTGACAAGAATAAAGTACGTGGCGATCTTGGGATCACCTATGACGAAGATGTTCTCCGTCTTATGGATGAGTTTACAAGCCGTGGCCTGTACGTGGGAAGCGTATGCATCACACAGTACTCCGGTCAGGAAAGCGCCGATCTCTTCAAAAAACGTCTGGAGAAACTGGGAATCCGTGTCTACAAGCTTTACCTGATCCCCGGCTATCCAAGCAACACTTCCTTTATTGTAAGTGACGAGGGTTATGGAAAGAATGATTATATTGAAACTACCAGACCTCTAGTCGTGATCACAGCACCGGGACCAGGAAGTGGAAAGATGGCAACCTGCCTTTCCCAGCTTTACCACGAATACAAACGAGGAGTAAAAGCCGGCTATGCAAAATTTGAGACCTTCCCAATCTGGAACCTTCCTCTGAAACATCCGGTAAACCTTGCCTACGAAGCTGCCACTGCAGATCTGAACGATGTCAACATGATCGACCCGTTCCATCTGGAGGCTTACGGCAAAACTACCGTCAACTACAACCGTGACGTAGAAGTTTTCCCTGTTGTACAGGCCATGTTTGAGAAGATCATGGGCAGCTGCCCTTATAAATCTCCGACAGATATGGGGGTCAACATGGCAGGTAACTGCATCGTTGACGATGAAGTATGCCAGGAGGCTTCCCGCCAGGAGATCATCCGCCGTTATTATAAGAGCATGAACGCTCTGGTTTCCGGCTCCGGCACAGAGAATGAAGTACGTAAGATCGAGCTTCTTCTCCAGCAGGCTCATGCAGAGATCACTGACCGTAAGGTTGTTCCGGCTGCCCTCGAAAAAGAAAAAGCAACCAATGGCCCTGCCGCCGCTATGGAACTTCCTGACGGAAAGATCGTATGCGGAAAAACCTCCGATCTTCTCGGCGCATCCGCTGCTCTTCTTCTCAATGCCCTGAAAGAGCTGGCAGGAATCGATCACGAGCTTCATGTGATCTCCCCGGATGCCATCCATCCGATCCAGCAGCTGAAGACCAAATATCTGGGAAGCAGAAATCCACGTCTTCACATTGATGAGATCCTGATCGCCCTTTCCATGAGTGCCGCAACCAGCGATGCCGCACGCCTTGCCCTGGAACAGATCCCGAATCTCCGTGGATGCCAGGCTCATACTTCCGTAATGCTTTCCGATGTGGATGTGATCAGCTTCCGTAAGCTTGGTGTTGAGCTTACCTGCGAAGCCAAGGCTGAGAAAAAGAAAGAATATCAGAAAGTCTGATCTTATAAACACCAAAATCCCCTGTGCCGGATCTACGTACAAACGCCGAACCGTACAGGGGATTTTTTTGAGGGAATCTATAATCAATCAACTTGCCGATATTTTCCTATTTAATTCATCCTATCTTTCTGATAGACAATACCACCTGTTGTAAATTTCACAACACTTCCGTTTTCGACCATATGAAAATAAGGTTCACCTTTCTGTTCTCCTGAAAATATTTTCTCAATTCCGTCACAATATATATTTATAATTTCCGGAGATAACGCATACTTTTTATAACAGTCTTTTTCTTTTTCGCAGACATGAGCAGGAAAAACGCTGCTTACTTTTTTTCTGATTTTCTTCAATTTTAAAAGGCTTTCATAGTATACACGCAAAGAAGCAGATGGGGCAAGCGGACTTTTTCCAGGATTCAAATGTCCCCACACTTCCCAGGTGAGCATGATATCTCCTGTAAAAAGCCATCCTTTCTTCTCCTCAAACAATGCAATACACCCCAGGGTATGACTGGGAACTTCCAGAACTTTAAGTTTTTTATCTCCCAGATCAAAGATATCCCCATCCCTGACTGTACAGATTTTTCTTGCCGGTCCGGGATTCCACATTTCAAACGAAAATCCCTCTTTTTCAGGAATTTCAAAGAACATGAGCTCAGACATTTCTCTCAGCTCCTGGTCTACGATCTGATGGGAAAAAGGTTCGTCATACCTTCCCACACATACTTCTTCAAATTGATAATTTCCTGAATTATGATCCACATGAGCATGAGTATTTACAACAATCAGAGATTTTTCTCCACAAAGTTTCAAAACTTCTTCTTTTAAATCGGTAAGTCCCAGTCCCGTATCCAGAAGAAGAGCTCTTTCTGTTCCATTTATCACATACATAACCGTCTTATCTATTTCATTGATCGCCCACAGATCTTTTTCCAACGGAATGATCCTGAATAACTGCATCTTCATTCCTCCTTTATTTTACAGCTCCCATTGTCAGTCCGCTTGTAATATATTTTTGTGCACAGATGTAAAGGATAATTGTGGGAATAATACACAAGGTAAGTCCTGCAATAAACAGATTCCACTGTGTGCTGGTAGCACTTCTGAACATGAAAAGATTTACCGTCAGCGGTCTCAGTTCACTGTCTCCAATGAGAATACTGGGAAGCAGAAAGTCATTCCAGGACCACATAAAAAACAATACACCAATGGTAACCGTTGCTGGTTTAACAAGTGGAAATACGATCTGCGTCATAATTCGAAAAACTCCACATCCATCTATTGCGGCTGCTTCTTCCAGCTCCCGAGGTACATTTTTCAAAAATCCCGTAAACGTCAGAATTCCAAACGCACAGAAGAATCCAATATCAAGAATGATAATTCCTCCAAGGGAATTGGTAAGATTGGTATTTGTAGCAAGTACAGAAATAGGAATCATAACTGCATGAAACGGCACGATCTGTCCGAAAACAAAATACAGATACAGATTCTGTGAGATTTTCCCACGAAGATGTGAGATTCCGAAAGCACCGGCAAACGATACGAACAGCCCTCCCAGCATAGCTCCCAATGTAATCACAACAGAATTTTTTAATGCAACTAAAAAATTCATGCTTTCCATGGCATTTTTAAAATTATCAAGATATAAAGACTTTGGTAATGCCAGAAAATCAGCCGCAATTTCCGGACTTGTTTTAATTGAATTCATAACGATCCACAATACCGGTAAAATAAAAATAAAGCCTAATATAAACATTGCTGCGGTACCTGCAATTTTCTTTTTCCATGTCATTATGACTGCACCTCTCTTTTTCTAGTAATATTAAGCTGAATCAAGGAAATTGCTGCTATGATCAAAAACAGGATCACCGATTTCGCACAGCCATACCCCATATTAAAAGTTCCAAATGCGTCATCATAAATATTCATGGCGATCGTCTGTGTTGTTTTTGAAGGTCCGCCGCCGGTTAAAGCGTAGTTAATATCAAATGCTTTAAATGCATTTGCAATAGATACAAACAGATTGATCGTAATCGTTGGCATCAGAAGCGGAAGCTGGATTTTTATAATACGATTCAGTCCCACACATCCGTCAATGCATGCCGCTTCCATCACATCAAGAGGAATCGACTGCAAACCTGTGATGTAAAGGATCATCAAAAATCCCAGGCCCTGCCACACGGTAACCACTGATACCGCCGCAAATGCTGCCGTTGAACTCCCGAACCAGCTAAACCCTGTTACTGCTTCCGAATGTAAAAGTTCTCCAATTATTGGCGTTACTTTCTGAAAAATAAATGTCCACGCCAGGGCGATCATAACTCCACTGATAATATTCGGAATAAAAAAGAACGCCCGGATCACTGGCTTACCGAAAATATGTGTATTCAACGCCAGAGCTATAAAAAAAGCCAGTACATTGGTCAGAACAATCGTAACCACTGCAAGTTTAAACGTCAAAAACATAGATTGTATAAAATCTCTATCATGAACCAAATCGACAAAGTTTTTTATTCCGATCCAGTTATGCGTTCCTTTGATCAGATTCCAACTGAAAAACGAATTCGGGATCGTTCCAAAAATTAACGGTCCTGCCAGCGCAAAAGTATAAATACACAGTGCCGGCAGCACAAGAAGGAAATAATATTTTTTCTGTTTTCTGTATAAAATGTCCGACATGTTTCCTACCCCCGTATATAGCAGGCGGACTTTTAAAAGTCCGCCTGTTTTCCTGTGTGTTTATTCTTCTGCAAGCTTTTTAAATCCTTCATCAAGAGCATCCAGGGTCTGATCTTCATCGGTTATTCCTGCAAAATATCCCTGAACATCATCGCCCAGAACATCGCTTGCTCCGCTTGGAAGCTGATTCCACAAAGTACTTCTGACCTTTCCTGCATCCATATACGCTTTCAGATCTTTATAATAATCCTTACTTGCAATTTCATCATCTGCTTCAATGTCCATGCAAGCCATAAAGCCGCCGTAGCTGTTGGTCACTGTTTTCAGCCAGTCCCCGCCATCTCCGATATAATCAAGCACTTCCAGGGCTTCATCCAAGTGTTCCCCGTTTGCGTTGGCCACGATCGCATCTGTTGCACATGCCACAACTTCTGCATCATCTGCGTTATCACTTACTGGAACTGCAAAAAATCCGATGGGAAGATCCTGTGTTACACTTCCTACAGAAATCGTTGCCGCATCTGAAAGAAAGATCATTGCTGCTTCCTGGTTTGCAAATGCATAAAATCCTGTGGCCGCATCCGAATCCATATAATTCTGTCCGGAATTTTCTTTCATAAGATCCATAAAATCAAAGACTCTGTCTACGCCATCCACCTTAAAGCTCCCTTCTCCCTTATTCATGGAATCCAGCCAGCTGTCGATCTTATCTTTTCCACCAAGTACTCCTCCGAATAAGGAGCAGAATTCCTGACTTACTGTCCAGTTATCTTTATAAATAGCGGTAAATGGTGTAATATTCGCAGCCTGAAGTTTTTCACAGACTGCTTTCATCTCATCAAAAGTTTCCGGCACTTTTTCAATTCCTGCTTTTTTAAAAAGATCTTTATTATAAAGTACACCCCACCATTCATACATCTGTGGAAATCCCCACACTTTGCCATCATAAGTAACTGCTTCTTTTGCATTGTCATAAAGTTTGTCCACAAACTCATGATCGCTTACGTCTGCCAGCAGCCCGTTCTGTGCAAAATCATATACCTGAGAATAAGAACTTACTTCAAAAAGATCCGGCAGATCTTTTGCCGCTGTCTTTGCTCCAAGATACTGGTTATAATCTCCGGACTGCATCTCCACAGATAATTTTATATTATCATGAGTCTGATTAAACCCTTCCGCTGCTTTATTGTAAATATCCGCAGCTCCGGAAGTCCACACTGCCATCTTGATCTCAACTACATCGTCTACATTTTTCAGATTACTTTTTGCGTAAACCGGCATCACTGTTCCAACAAGCCCCATTGCCATGAGCGCTGCCATTGCGCACGCTGTCACCTTTCTTCTCTTCATTTGTAAACCCTCCGTTCTTTTTTGATGAACTCATTATATTATAATTTTTAATATCAAAACAGTGCACACTTCTTGACATTATGTGTCACTTTTCATAATATGTATTGGTTTTTTTTACTCATCATTATATAATAATACCGAAAGGAGGGGTAAGAATTGTTTTCTATTACTGCAAAATTTAAAGAACACTCTATAAAATTTCGAATTCTTGTCATCGTTCTTCCAGTTGTGATTCTCAGTTATATCATTTTATTATCTTCTTTTTATATGATTTATGTAAAAGAATCCCGTAACAATATTCTTCTGGAACATGAAGAGAATACTCTGTCTATCGCAAAAAATACAGCCAGTTATTTTTCCTCACTGAACTCCAACATTGATCTGCTGCTTTACGGAACAGAAATTCAGTCTCTGATCCATTCCTATGCAGATAAAAAGCTCAGTCCGGAAGAAGTTCAGTCCCAGTGTAACACCCTTTTCTCCACATATCTTTTAGGTGCTCAGTCTAAAATTCAACGGGTTTATATTGTTCTGACCGATAATGGGATCATTTCCAATCAGACTATTTATAATTCCACCCTGGAACAACAGGAGCAAAAACTGGAGCAGCTCAGTGAGTATCTAAAACAACCAAAGGGAACTCTCTGTTATTACTATTCTCCAAAGGAACCTTATACCATCACTGCTGCCAAAAATATTTTTGACATTCAGAAACCGGAAAAGAAGATCGGTATTTTACTGACTGAGATCAATATCCGGTTTATGGAGGATATGATCACGGAGCATCAGGATTCTGAATATAGTTATTATTCCCTTTTTCAAAATAGTGACCTGGTATATACAACTTCCCCCTATGCCCCATCCGTCACAGCCAGCATGAATATGAATTATCACTCCCACAGGGGGAATAGTAATTTTTATGCCATCCGCTATTCTGTAAACGATTTCTTACAAATCGGAGGGCTTCTCAACACAACCGGCGCATTTCATTCGATCAATCGTGTATGGCGTCAGCTACTGGTTATTTCCATATTTTTTCTCTTGATACTGGTTTTCGCTGTTATTCAGATTTCAAGAACCATATCCCAGGAATTTCAGGTTTTTATCACTAAGTTAAAACAAACTTCTGTTGCCGATGAAACCGCCCTGATCCACACAGTTTCCAGCAACGAATTTTCTGAGCTGACAAAGGAATACAACCATATGCTCCTGCGCCTTCAGGAATCCGGAAAGAAGATCACGGAACAACAGATTCTTCTAAAAAACGCAGAGCTGAAAACGCTTCAGGCACAGATCAACCCACATTTTCTTTACAATACCCTGGACTGTATCTCAAGCCTGGCATCTCTTGGAAAAACAGCGCAAATCACAGATATCGTTCCAAAACTGGCTGATATCATGCGAATGAGCATCAAAGGCCCTGATCTTCTTCCTATTTCAGAAGATCTTAATTACGTAAGAGAATATTTGGATATTCAGAAAATGCGTTTCCAGGATCGGCTTCTTTTTCTGATCGAATGTAACGATCCCATGGAAGATCTGTATATCCCAAAACTGATCATACAGCCGGTCGTTGAAAACGCTATCATACATGGTATCAGTGAATCTGTGGAAAATGGCTTTCTTTCTATTCAATTATTTACTTTTAAAGACGATGTACTGATCAAAGTCTATAACACCGGCCCCCTGTTTTCTCACCAGGTAATTGAAAAGATTCACTCTGTATCACAAACTTCTTTTTCCGACCAGAAAAGCATTGGGCTTATAAATATTCAGATGCGGCTACGGTCCCAATTCGGAAATTCCTATGGACTGCTTCTTGAAAATATGGAAGACCGTACTTCTGTATGTGTTACGATCCGTATTCCACAAATACATCAAAGGGAGGACCTGACAAAATGAAAATTCTGATCGTTGATGATGAAAAGATCATCCTGGAAAAACTTAAAATGTATATTTCACAGATTTTTACAGAAAAAGAGAATATTTTTACTTCTGACAATGCAGCAAAAGCACTGGAGATCATATCCTCTCAGCAACCAGATATCATTCTTACGGATATCCGTATGCCAGGAAAAGACGGCCTGTATATTTCTTCTTTCGTGCATAATAATTTTCCAGATAAGATCGTAATACTGATTACCGGTTTTTCTGATTTCAAGTATGCACAGACAGCGATTAAAAACCATGTTTTCGATTATATCCTAAAACCAGTAGACGAAAACGTCCTGAAAGAATCCGTATTGAAAGCTATACATACTATCACCGAACGGAAAAATCAGGCGATCATGCGCAAAAAATATGAATCCTATCTAAAAGAAAATATCAGAAATCTTCAAAAAGATTTTTTTGAACGGTTACTTTTCAGGAACACCACTTCCCTTTCTTCTTCTTTTCATGAAGAAGTCACCATGCTCCGCCTGGATCATATTAAAAGCTATTACCTTTTATACTGCAAATGTTCTACAACAGTTTCAAAAGATCTGGAAAAAGAATATTACTTTACGCATATCGCCGAACATTATCTTCAGGAACAGATTCCGGGAGCTCTTATTTTTTCTTATGGAAACGCTTTGTATTCCTTATGTCCGGACATTGATGAAAAACAACTTACAAAAATAACTAATTTCATACATGGGGAACTAAAAAAAAATCACGTTCTCATGTCCGCAGCCATCAGCAGTCACTCTGAGAATCTGTCTGAAATTCCCCTGCTTCGAAGCCAGACTGTAGAAATTTTTAATACCCTGAAAAATTCCAGTCATTTTGTCATGCTCTACCGTGATCTGGAAACCAACCCCGTTGCTGTCATGTATGAAAAATCCAACTATTTTCAGGTTCTTCTCAATTCCCTGTCTTCCGGTGACAAAACAATGATTCAAAGGCATTTTGATGAGATCTCCCAGTTTTTCACCCGGCAAACTCCTGATGAGTTCAACAGTTTCATGTATAGTTTTATGACTCTTTTTCTTTCTTTTTTTCAGTCAGCTTCCACGGAACTGTCAGATTCGGTACGTCAGATCACCAAAACACAGAAAGAGCTTTTTTCAACCTCCTCACTTCTGGAAAAAAAGACTGAAATATTTCAGGACTGGATGTTTCAGATTGCAGGCCTTCTGAATACTGATAAAATTAATAAAAACAACTACCTGACCAGTCAGCTGATTGAATATATCCACGCAAATTATGAAAAACCTCTGAGCCTATACAGTATCGCCGATGAATTTAACCGAAGTACTCCTTATATCAGCAGACTGATCAAACAGACAACCGGCAAAAATTTTACGGATCTTCTTACCGATCTGCGTATCCAGAAAGCTAAAGAATTGCTGAAAACTTCTTCCTATCACGTAAATGAGATATCCCACATGGTAGGATATCCCAATTTTCGTTACTTCAGCCGTATTTTCAAGCAGCAAACTGGTATGACTCCCAATGATTATCGGAAGATTTCCTGCCGTTTTCACTGAATTTTTATACTGCTTCCCACACCATCCCCACCACATTTTTTGGTGACGATGATCTTATTTTCGATCCGTTCCTTCAGTTCTGACACATGTGAGATAATTCCTACCAGACGTTTTCCGTCGGCCAGACTTGTCAGGGCTTTCAGGGCCTGTTCCAGGGATTCCTCATCCAAGGATCCGAATCCTTCATCTACAAACATGGAATCCAGCCGGATTCCCCCTGCGCAGGCCTGGATCTCATCAGACAGGCCCAGTGCAAGGGACAGAGATGCCTGGAAGGATTCCCCACCGGACAATGTCTTTACACTTCGTTCTGTTCCGTTATAGTGATCTATGACATTCAGATCGAGACCTGCTTTTTCTTTCTGATTTTTGCTCTGCTCCTGGCGTTTCAGTTCGTACTGACCGCTACTCATGGTCATAAGACGGAGATTGGCTCTTCGCAGGATCCGGTCAAAATATGCCATCTGGATATAAGTTTCCAGCTCGATCTTTGCCTTTCCGTTCAGTTTTCCATTGGCTGTATCCGAAAGATTTTTCATCCAGACATATTCTTTTTCCGCCGCAGTCATTTCCGTCTGACGTACCTGCACTTTATGATATATTTCCTCATTTCCCTTCTGAACAGAAAAAAGTGCTTTTCGTTTTTCCGAAAGCTGTGTTTTCTCTTCCCTAAAACGGCTGTACTGCTCTCTGAGCGCATCCTCATCTACTTCTCCGATTTCTTTTTTCTGCTCCTCAAAGTTTTTTACAACCGCTGTTATTCTTTCCTTTTCCGCCCGGATCTCCTGTAATTTCTGTTGAGCTCTTCTGCTGCTTTCTTTCAGCTCTTCATACAGCTTCCTCTGTGTTTTTATTTCCTGTTCCAGAGATTCTTTTCCACCTTCTCCGATCTCTTCGTTCAGCTCATCCACTTTCTGTGCTTTATTCTTCCTCTCTGTTTCCAGACGTACGATGTCCTGTGCAGCTTCATTGATAACTCTTCCCAGTTCTTTCAGAGTCTTTTCTCTTTCTATGATCAGCTTCTCAAGATCCTGTTTCTGTTTTGCTTCTTTTTCCTTTCCCTGAACTTTTTCTGACAGGCAGCTGAGCATATCCTGTATCTGTCTTTCAAATCCTGCAGCTGTGTTGTCCGTCACTTCTCCATTTCCTGACACCAGACTTTTCTGAATCAGTTTTCGGATCTCTTCTGCTGTTATCTGCTGCTGCTTTTTGTTTTCCACGTCTCTTGTCTGAAGACCGGCCTGTTTTCTGTCACATTGATTTTTCTCTTCCTGTAACTGAACGATCTCTGTTTCCAGCTTTTCGATCCACGTTTCTGTTTCGTTCTTCTTTTTTTTACGTTCTATTGCTATGCGAATCTCTTCCTCGCTGTCTGCCAGCTGCTTTTCACATTGGTCCTGTTTTTCTTTCAGCAAAGGGATCAGCTTTTTCCATTCCGTCTCATGTAAAAGCTCTTGTGCCTCCCTCTGGATCTGATGCCATAATGTTTTCTGGCGTTCTTTTCGTTTTCCTGCTTCCACACTCTGCGTATTTGCGTCATTCTCCAGTCTGTCCAGTTTTTGTTTCTCTCTGTCCAGGATTTCCTGATCCACAACCTGTCCTTTGGGAAGTATTCCCGGACGCGGATGCTCGAAAGAACCACATACCGGGCATGGGCAACCCTCTTTCAGTTCCTGCGCCAGGAGCCCTGCCTGCGCGTCCAGAAAACTCTGAAACAGTTTCTGGTAAACTTCTCTCTGCTTTTGTACTTTTTCAATGGAAATCTTATATTTTTCCTGCTGCTCTTTCGTGGCATTATAAGCCCCTTGAAACTCCTTAACCAGAGCAATCAGTCCTTCTAATTCTTTCTTTTTCCGAAGCCCTTCTGTCTTTTTCGTCTCTGCCTTCTGAAGTTCCAGCTCCGCGCTGTCCAACAGCGCCTTGTCTTTCTTTTGCTGCTCCAGCTCTTCCTTCTGCTGCGTTTCTTTCCGGATGATTTCTTCCTGCCATCCATCTATCTGTTTCTGTTCTTTTTTGATCTCTTCTTCCGTCAGCAGACAGCTGTCATAGCTTCGTTTTTCACTGTCCAGTTTATCGTACTCAAACTTGTATTTTTGTAGTTCTTCTCCTGCATCTGCCAGTATTGAAAGGCGTTTTTTTTCTTCCTCATCTTTTTTCTGCAAAAGCTGCTCTTCGGAAATATCCTTCTCTTTTTTTTCACTGACTGTTTCAAGCTTTCCTTCGATTGTTTCCAGCTCTTTTTTCAGCTTTTCCAGCTCCTGATATTTTTTCAGCTTTTCTTCTTTTTCACGGATCCTGATTCCAAGCTCTTCACATCTGTGATCTGCATCTTTATATTTTTCCGCCACTTCTACTGCAAGCTGTAGAAGTGGTGTTAATTCTTCCAGATCTTTTTCCGCTTTTTTCTTTTTCAGCTCCAGATTTCGTTTCTGAGCCACAAGATTTTGTGCCTCTTCTGATTTTCGTATATCCTGATTAAGCGAGTCTTCTTTTTCCCGGAGCTCTTTTTCCTGTGCTTCACCATATTCCAGAAACTGCTTCAGAAGTTCCAGACTCCGCTCCAGTTTTCCCTCGAATTTTATCTTTTTCAGTTCGTCAAATTCCTCTGCCTCCTGCCATGAAGCAGTCTCCGTTTTCACTCCATCCAAATACTGGGCAATACTGCGGCGCATTTCATCATATTCCTTATATCTGGCTATTGACGCATCCTTAAGTTTCATCTGAATCTGCTGATAAAGTCCTGTGTGAAAGAGCTGTCGGAAGATCTCTCCTCTCTGTGTAGTTCCTGCCAGAAGTAATTTCTGGAAATCCCCTTGGGCGATCATTGCGATCTGTGTGAACTGATCATAACTCAGTCCCAGAAGCTGTTCCACTGCCGCAGTAACATCTTTTGCCTTTGTCACCGGCTGACGTTCATCCGGATAGATCAGCTGTGCTTCAGCTTTTCTAAGAGTCTGTCCGGTGCCTCTTTTTTTCGGAGCCATATATTCCGGACTCCGGCGCACGTGATAATTTTTCCCCTGATAGGAAAAAACAAGCTCCACAAAGGTCTCTGTGGAAGGCTCTGCATATTTGCTCCGAAACATGGCCGGATCTCTTACCTCTCCACTGGCTCTTCCATATAACGCAAAGGTGATCGCATCAAAGATCGTGGTTTTTCCTGCTCCGGTGTCACCGGTGATCAGGTAGAGACCTCCCTCTCCAAGCTTTGAAAAATCAATCTCTGTTTTGTCCGCATAGGGCCCGAAGGCACTGATGGTCAGTTTTTTCGGTCTCATTATTTCACCTCCTGGATCTTACGGATCAGGTCTTCGGAATATTTCCGCTGTTCTTCATTCATGGGCTGGTTATTCTGCAGTTCAAAAAATTCCTCAAAATATTCCAGCTCAGATTTCCTTTTCACCGTTTCTGTGCCTGCGATCTCCTGGTTTTCTCTTGTGCGTCGGTTATCATATTCCAGCCTCATCAGATTCGGATAAATAGTACGGAGCTTCTGCATTCCATCTACGATATCTTCTTCATCTGTCAGCGTGATCTGCACATAATCCTCTGTGTTTGTGTCCTGATAACCGGACAGTGATGTGATTTCCATGTATGTGCCCTTCAGTTTTCGCATATCCCGTAGAGGCTTCAGCGGAATCTCCCTGATCTTGAGATTTCCTTTTTCCAGAAGCTCCACAACTGTCGCGGATTTCTGCTGTCCTGCCTCGGAAAAAGAATATTTCAAAGGAGTTCCGCAGTAGCGGATGTGCTCGCTTCCCACATTCTGAGGACTGTGGATATGACCAAGTGCCACATAGTCAAAATCCCGGAACACATCTGCCTCCACCTGGTCGATACCTCCAACGGAAATCTCTTCAGAATCGCAGCGCATTGCACCGACCACAAACTGATGGGCGATCAGTACATTGCGATGACGTTTATCAATCTCCATATGTGCAACTGCCGCCTGCACGGCCTCCTGGTAGGTACGGATCTCATCCACCTCTTCTTCTCCTTCCAGCCCGTGCCTCACAGTTGCCGGACGCACAAATGGAAGCAGATGGATCCACACTTCTCCATAGCTGTCCGTTAAACAGTACTTTTCTGTTTTTCCATCGTATACCGGGGTCATGCAGATCCCACTGCTACTCATGATCTGTGAACCGAAAGCGATCCTTTCCGCACTGTCATGATTTCCGCTGATGGCATACACCGGAATCTTCCTTTCTGCCAACTGCGTAAGAAACCGGTCAAAAAGCTGCACGGCTTCCGCAGACGGAACCGGTCTGTCATAAAGATCCCCCGCAAGAAGAACCCCGTCCGGTGCTTCTTTATCAATGATCCTCAGGATTTCATTCAAAATATATTTCTGATCTTCGATCATGGAAAACTCATTGACACGTTTTCCCAGGTGAAGATCTGATAAATGGATCAGTTTCATCGATCACCTGCCACTCAAAATGTGATTAAACATACTCACATCGAGATAATGCGGATTCTCACGAATACCGCTTACTGTTTCTTTGTGTATGCTTTTGAGTAACCGGAGTTATCTCTACTCACAGATCCTAAGTACACTCCACAGTCGTTAATTCCCGAAATAGCCT
>NZ_JAMOYY010000034.1:0-29036 GCF_023669475.1 Blautia sp. MB18-30
ATATAAGAAGAAAGGGAAAATGATAAAAAAATATCACAAAAATAGGGAATATGTTCTATGAATTATGCGATAGAATCTATGGATATGTCAGATTTTTGCAGATTATATTCCGACAAATATAAAAAGAAATACAAAGTAGAAAATCCCGGAACAGAAAACCGCTGTTCCGGGATCACAAAGCTGTTAATGACGTATCATTTTCATCAGATTCACAATTCTGTCAAGCTTAGCTGCCTCTGCCGGACTTTTCCCCATTTTCAGAACTTCTATGATAGTGGAGATCTCATCAGAGCTGAAATTTAAGCCCGCATTTTTTCCTTTAGAAGCTGCGCCCATGATAAAAGGCAGAAGTTCGGACGGATTTTTCCCCAATCCCTGATCTGCCAGACCCTGAAGCATGGAAAGCTTCTGAGGGTCCATTCCGGAAAGCCGGGGATTATTTTTCCAGTCATCACTCATGGATTCTCACCTCCTGACGAATCTTCATTCATGATCTGAAGCATCTGGATCGTAGCCATAAGACTGGTGATATGATCGATCTGACGGCGATTTTCTCCGCCACAGCACTTACGGATATCCTGCAGCATTTCCAGAGGATCGGTGCCGGAAAAACCGGTAGCCTGCAGATCGGCTGTTCTACGGCTGCTTTGAAAAAGCGACATGGTATTCCGAAGTTCCCGGACTTTCGTATACACAGATAAAAACCGCTGCCCGGAAGAAGGAAGGTACGGGATCATGGCTTTCAGCATCTGATCCTGGTCACTTTCCACCATTTCATCCAGAGCAGTACGTGCGATAGGCTCCTGTTCCATAAAAAAATCCTTTTTCCTGAAATCTATGAATTTGCAGAAAGAAATATGACAGAAACCTTCTCTGGTCATATTATATATAGAAGAAATTTTTCAAAGGAATGTGATTATGGAATCTGAAAAAAAACAGGAACTTGTCATTGATGGAAATTCTTTTTATGAAATAGATCTGAAATGTCTGGAAGAGAAAAAACAGAAACAGGAGGAAGCAAAAAAACGGCAGCAGAAAAGGCAGAGGAAATAACCTCTGCCTTTTCAAAAGATCAGCAGCAATTGTTGCAGCCGCATCCATTTCCGCACAAAAGCAGAAGAAGGATGATGATCCAACAGCTGTCGTTGCAGCCGTTGTTATTACAGCCACAGCCACTGTTGTTTCCACAGCAACACATCAGACAGATGATCCAAAGGATACAGGAGCAGCTGTTTCCACCGTTTCCAAACAGGGAATTTCCGCAGCCATTATTACAGCCACAGTTATTGTTACATCCACATCCTGTGCTACATCCGGAATCACAACCACATCCGCAATCACATCCACAATTGGTAGCCGCTAAGTCACTCATCGATAAGTCCTCCAGCAAATTTTATTTACACTTCATCATATGGCAGGAGTCCGTCCACAGTTACAAAAAAGTTGACAGTGTTTATTCATTACGATATAATAAACGAAATGTAACATTTTTGTAATTTTTGAGACAAACTAGCTTTTATATCTAAAACAGGAAATGGGGAAAATTATGAAGAGTTTCAGAACAAAAAAATGGCTGAAGGGTCTGATGCTTGCCATGCTGCTGATCGTGGGAAGCACAGTTTTTTCTGCTTCTGCAAAAGAGGTACAGGCTGCCACTGCAGGCTTTAAAACTATCGATGGAAAAACATACTACATAAAAAGTGATGGGAGCAAGCAGAAAGGCTGGATGACCCTGGGCGGATACAAGTACTACTTTAACACAAAGACCGGAGTACAGGTAAAGGGCTGGATGAAGGTCAATGGCAAATATACCTACTATTTTACAAAAGGCAAGGGTGTTATGGCAACCGGCTGGATGACAGATTCCAAAGGCCATAAGCGCTATTTCAATCCCAAAACAGGTAAGCTTACCACAGGCTGGGTAAACTGCAGCAAGGGAAGGAAACGTTATTTCACAAAAGGCGGAGGCATTATGGCAACCGGCTGGCTCACCAACAGCAAAGGGCAGAAACGTTATTTTTACAAAACTTCCGGTTATATGGCAATCAAATGGGTAAAAAACAAATCCAAAAATATCAGCTACTATTTTGCCACCAGTACCGGTTATATGTATACTGGTCTGAAGACGATCAATCAGAAGAACTATTATTTTAAATCCAACGGTGTCATGGCAGTAAGTACCTCCGTAACAGTGAATGGAATTACATACTCCATCGCAGCAGACGGAGTGGCCACTGCGAAGACTACCAAACCAAATCTAAATGTCAGCAATGGAGATGTCAAAGTTTACGATACCAAAAACAGCAGATATTACACTATGGTAAAAGAATATAAGAGCCATCCTGGAATAGCCAACGGCAAGACATCCGATGAAGCACTTCTGGCCGCGCTTTGCGAATCAGAAGCAGGCGATCAGGGCAAGATCGGAATGGAAGCAGTAGCACTTTGTGTTCTGAATCGTACGATCAAATCAGACAAGGAATTTCCATCTACGATACGAGGTGTGATCTATGAGAATATCGGAAGCAGCACAACCCCACAGTATTCTGTAGTGCGGAACGGGGCCCTTCTCAAACGTCTCAATGGTCAGTTTGAAAATCGTACTCTTGCTTATCAGGCTGCAAGAGAAGCAATGACTATTTTCAATAAACATGTCACTTCCGGCAAAGCCAGAACACTCAGCGGATTTAAACAGAAAGATTTTAATTATATGTATTTCATGATGACCAGCTATTTCTGGAACCAGAATCTGAATTTCAGCAAAGTGAAATATGAAACTTATAAAGGCCATACATTTTTTGTAGACTGGGTATAAGCAACATAGTCTCCGGCAGTAAACTTTGAACAAACAGGCGTATGGACATAAAATTGAAAATTTAAGGAGAAGCAAATATGCAGGTAAAAATCTATACGGATGGTGCAGCCCGGGGAAATCCGGATGGACCGGGAGGCTACGGAGCAGTTCTTCAGTACATCGATACCAAAGGCCAGTTACATGAACGTGAACTGTCCAGAGGCTACAAAAAAACCACAAACAACCGGATGGAGCTGATGGCAGCCATTGTAGCACTGGAAGCACTGAACCGCCCCTGCCAGGTGGATCTGTATTCCGATTCCAAATATCTGGTAGATGCTTTTAATCAGCACTGGATCGATTCCTGGCTAAAGAAAAACTGGAAACGTGGAAAAAACGAAGATGTGAAGAATGTAGATCTCTGGAAACGCCTTTTAAAGGCCAAGGAGCAGCATCAGGTAAGCTTCCACTGGGTTAAGGGACATGCAGATAATCCGTTAAATGAACGGTGTGATCAGCTTGCCACATCAGCGGCAGACGGCAATGACCTTTTCGTAGATGAGGGAATAAATGGCTTACAGAAATAAAAGTTCCACTTATCACTCACAGAAAACCCGAAACATACCGCGCGAATTTATGCGATCAACGTAAATTCTGTGCATCACG
This sequence comes from Blautia sp. MB18-30, assembly GCF_023669475.1. Lineage (NCBI taxonomy): Bacteria > Bacillati > Bacillota > Clostridia > Lachnospirales > Lachnospiraceae > Blautia > Blautia sp. MB18-30. The sequence continues at coordinate 3,461 of NZ_JAMOYY010000034.1, forward strand.
AAGCGTGTTACTGAGAACGGAGTAAACAGTAACATTCTGCCACTTTAAGTTGTCAAAGCAATATTAAAATTTCTTGACAAACAAAAAAGCAGTTTGTATACTTCATATAGTATAGTAAAAGGCTTGGAAGGGAAAAAGTAGCTTGAGGAAAACCCCACAGAGAGCAGCCGGCAGGTGAGAGGCGCAGGGTAGAACTTTTGTGAATACATCCCGGAGCTGCGCACCGAATCGGAACTTGATACTGTAAATTATAAACTTTATAATAATAACGTATTATAGATAGGCTGCGACGGAATGGCACCCGTTATTGTGCTGAAGTGGTTTTATATCTTGATATATATGGATATAACGGGATGTAGATTCACTTTATGAGGCAGGAAATGCGAGTTTTCTGTAAATTTAGGTGGTAACACGGGACCCGGTTCTCGTCCTAAACGGACAGGAACCGGGCATTTTTTATATGACTATACAGGAGGAAAGAACAATGACAGTTTGGGAAGAACTGAAAGCACGTGGCCTGATCGCACAGGTTACAGACGAAGACGAGATCAAAGAGATGGTAAATAACGGGAAAGCCACATTCTATATTGGCTTTGATCCTACAGCAGACAGCCTTCATGTAGGTCACTTCATGGCTCTTTGCCTGATGAAGAGACTGCAGATGGCAGGAAACCGTCCGATCGCCCTTCTCGGCGGCGGAACAGGAATGATCGGTGACCCGTCCGGAAGGACCGATATGCGTCAGATGCTGACAAAAGAAACCATCCAGCACAATATTGACTGCTTCAAGCAGCAGATGAGCCGTTTCATTGATTTCTCTGATGGAAAAGCTCTTATGGTAAACAATGCTGACTGGCTTATGAACCTTAACTATGTAGAGCTTCTCCGTGAGGTAGGTGCTCACTTTTCCGTAAACCGTATGCTGACAGCAGAGTGCTACAAACAGCGTATGGAGCGAGGCTTAAGCTTCCTGGAATTTAACTACATGATCATGCAGAGCTACGACTTCTACATGCTGTACCAGAAATACGGCTGCAACATGCAGTTCGGTGGCGATGACCAGTGGAGCAACATGCTTGGCGGTACCGAGCTGATCCGCCGTAAGCTTGGCAAGGATGCCTATGCCATGACCATCACACTGCTTCTCAATTCTGAGGGCAAAAAGATGGGAAAAACACAGTCCGGAGCTGTATGGCTTGATCCGAATAAGACATCCCCGTTCGATTTCTACCAGTACTGGAGAAATGTAAACGATGCTGACGTTATCAAATGTATGCGTCTTCTTACTTTCCTTCCTCTTGAGGAGATCGACGAGATGGCCAAATGGGAAGGCAGCGAGCTGAACAAAGCCAAGGAGATCCTTGCATACCAGCTGACAGAGCTTGTACACGGTGAGGAGGAAGCCAAGAAAGCACAGGAGGGTGCCCGCGCACTGTTCTCAGGTGCAGATACTTCTCATATGCCTACAACAGAGCTTTCAGAGGAAGATTTTGACGAGGAAGGAAAAATCGACCTGATCACACTTCTTATAAAAGCAGAGCTGGTACCAAGCCGTTCCGAGGGTCGCCGTGCGATCCAGCAGGGTGGTGTATCCATCGATGGTGAGAAGCTCACCGATATTTACCATACGGTTGAGAAGGATGCTTTTGCAGGGGACGGGATCGTTCTGAAACGAGGCAAGAAAAAATTCAAAAAGATCTGTGTAAAATAATTTCCCATATCTGTGACATTTCCGGGATAAAGCTACGGCATTCCGGAAATGCTGACAGGTAGGGTTGACACAAGGAGGATAACAACATGAAAAAGTACGGAGTGAACGAACTTCGTAAGATGTTCCTTGACTTTATGGAGAGCAAGGGCCATCTTGTAATGAAAAGCTTTTCCCTGGTTCCTCAGGGAGATAAGAGTCTTCTGCTGATCAATGCAGGTATGGCTCCGCTGAAACCATATTTTACAGGTGCTGAGAAGCCGCCAAGAACAAGAGTGACAACCTGCCAGAAATGTATCCGTACCGGAGATATCGAAAATGTAGGTAAAACCGCACGTCACGGTACTTTCTTTGAAATGCTTGGTAACTTCTCTTTTGGTGATTACTTCAAAAAAGAAGCCATCCACTGGTCCTGGGAGTTTCTTACTGAGGTTGTAGGGCTTGATGCAGACCGTCTCTACCCATCCATTTACCTGGATGATGATGAAGCCTTCAATATCTGGAACAAAGAAGTAGGGATTCCGTCTGAACGTATTTTCCGTTTCGGAAAAGAGGATAACTTCTGGGAGCATGGCGCAGGTCCATGCGGTCCATGCTCTGAGATCTACTATGACCGTGGCGAAAAATACGGCTGTGGTAAACCCGGATGTACGGTAGGCTGCGACTGCGACCGTTACATGGAAGTATGGAACAACGTTTTCACACAGTTCGAGAACGATGGAAACGGAAACTACACAACCCTGAAACAGAAAAACATCGATACCGGTATGGGACTTGAGCGTCTTGCTGTAGTTGTTCAGGATGTTGATTCTATTTTTGATGTAGATACAATTTGTGCACTTCGTAATCTTGTATGCGAGATTGCACATAAAGAATATGAGAAAAACTATGCAGATGACGTTTCCATCCGTCTGATCACGGACCATATCCGTTCCGCAACATTTATGATCTCCGATGGAATCATGCCAACCAATGAGGGACGTGGATATGTTCTCCGCCGTCTGATCCGCCGTGCAGCACGTCACGGACGTCTTCTTGGCATCGAGGGAACTTTCCTTGCAAAATTAAGTGCACAGGTGATTGAGAGCTCCAAAGCCGGATATCCGGAGCTTGAGGAGAAGAAAGAGTTCATCTTCCGTGTACTGACAAATGAGGAGAATCAGTTCAACAAAACTATCGATCAGGGACTTCGTATCCTTTCCGACATGGAAGAGGATATGAAAAAAGCAGGTGAAAAGACTCTTTCCGGTGACAACGCATTCAAGCTTTATGATACGTACGGATTCCCTCTTGACCTTACAAAAGAGATCCTTGAGGAAAAAGGCTACGGCATTGACGAGGAAGGCTTCCAGAAAGCAATGGAGGAACAGAGAGTCAAGGCACGTACTGCCCGTGAAGTAACCAACTATATGGGTGCAGACGCAACCGTATACGATGATATTGATGTAAACGTAACAACAGAATTCGTCGGCTACGATCATCTTACCTTTGATTCCAAGGTTACTGTCCTTACCACAGAAACAGAGATCGTAGATTCTCTCACAGAGGGACAGAAGGGTACCGTATTTGTAGAGCAGACTCCTTTCTATGCAACAATGGGTGGACAGGAAGGTGATACCGGTGTGATCGAGACTGCAAACGGTAAATTTGTTGTTGAGGACACCATCAAACTCCGCGGCGGTAAATTCGGCCACGTAGGACATATGGAATCTGGTATGATTTCCTCAGGTGAGACAGTATCCCTGAAGGTAAACGAAGAAGCAAGAAAAGATACCGAGAAAAACCACAGTGCAACACATCTTCTTCAGAAAGCACTGAAAACCGTTCTTGGTTCCCACGTAGAGCAGAAGGGTTCTCTGGTAACTCCGGACAGACTTCGTTTTGACTTTGCTCATTTTCAGGCTATGACAGCAGAAGAACTCCAGGCAACAGAAGAGCTTGTAAACAAAGAGATCCAGGCAGGTCTTGATGTTCATACAGATGTCATGGATGTGGAAGAAGCCAAGAAATCCGGAGCAATGGCTCTCTTTGGTGAGAAATATGACCAGAAGGTACGTGTAGTATCCATGGGAGACTTTTCCAAAGAGCTCTGTGGTGGTACTCATGTAAAGAATACAAGCTCCATCATGCTCTTTAAGATCGTGTCCGAATCCGGTATCGCAGCTGGTGTACGCCGTATTGAGGCACTTACCGGCAAAGCAGTTATCGAATACTACAGAAAGCAGGAAGAGCTTCTCCATGAGGCTGCAAAAGCATTAAAGGCCAATACAGCCGAGGTTGTAGAAAAAATCAGTCACCTGCAGGCTGAGGTAAAGGCTCTTCAGAGCGAAAATGAATCCCTCAAGAGCAAAGCTGCCCAGAGTGCACTTGGCGATGTCATGGATAAAGTCGTTGAAGTAAACGGCGTAAAACTCCTTGCAGCCAAAGTTGAGGGCGTTGACATGAACGGTCTCAGAGACCTGGGTGATAAATTGAAAGAGCAGCTTGGCGAAGGTGTTGTCCTTCTTGCAGCAGTAAACGACGGCAAGGTTAATCTTCTTGCAATGGCAACGGATGCAGCTCAGAAAGCAGGCGCTCATGCAGGAAACCTGATCAAAGCAGTGGCAGCGATCGTTGGCGGTGGCGGCGGCGGACGTCCGAACATGGCACAGGCCGGCGGAAAGAATCCGGAAAAAGCCCAGGAAGCTATGGACGCAGCAGCAGGAATCCTTGAAAAACAGCTCACAAAATAACAAAGTTGTGCGTGATTTACAGTTTTGACATTTTTTTCATAAAAATCGAAAAAGATGTTGACGAAAGCACTTGTTATGCTATATAATAACACTCGTGCAAGAAAAATACCCAGACAGTTGTATTTTAGCACAATCTACAACTGGAGGGAGGTTAGGTGTGAGTCTATGTCAAACGTTATCGTAAAAGAGAACGAGACTTTAGATAGCGCTCTTCGCAGATTCAAGAGAAGCTGTGCTAAGGCGGGAATCCAGCAGGAAATCCGTAAGAGAGAGCATTACGAGAAGCCAAGCGTTCGTCGTAAGAAAAAATCTGAAGCCGCAAGAAAACGTAAATATAATTAATTGTGCGCAAAAATCCCTGGCTGTATGGTCAGGGATTTTTAATTAAATAGAAACAGGAACGTTTGACGAAGGAAAGAAATATGAATTTGTTTATTAAACTGATTATCAAACCATTGCGATCGCTCCTTAAATTATTATTTAATCGAATTTTTTATGTAGCTCTGGCTCTTGTTGTGCAGCTGGCATGGCTGCTGATCGCCCTTTTCCGGCTTATGGAATATTCCAGATGGGTGACGATCGGAATGCAGGTCATAGGTTTTCTGGTTGTTCTTTGGATCGTAAATAAAAAGATCAACCCATCTTATAAGCTCGCCTGGACGATGCTGATCCTTATTTTTCCGGTATTTGGTGTTTCCCTGTACCTTCTTTTCGGTAAGTCACGGATCGGCGCTGTAATGGAGCAGCATTATCAGAATCTTATTGATGAAACTGCTGAATACCTGGAAGGCTCAGAGCTCACAAGAAAACGTTTAAACGAAGACGACCGTTCCATGAGGATCCAGTCGGATTACATCTGGCAGTATTCAAGATATCCGGTTCACGAGAATACCACAGCAGAGTATTTTCAGGTAGGAGATGATATGTTTCCGGTTCTGGTGCATGAACTGGAGCAGGCAAAGCATTTTATTTTTATCGAATATTTCATCATAAATGACGGGGTAATGTGGCAGACGATCCTTAATATCCTTGAAAAAAAGGCTAAAGAAGGAGTGGATGTCCGACTGATCTATGATGGCTTCGGCTGCCTTACCACATTGCCATACAAGTATGATCAGGAGATGCGCCGGCGAGGAATCAAATGCGAAGTATTCAACCGGTTCCGTCCGATTCTTAATATAATCCAGAATAACCGTGACCACCGTAAGATCTGTGTGATCGATGGCTGGACCGGTTTTACCGGCGGCATCAACCTGGCTGACGAATATATCAATCAGCGAAAACGGTTTGGCCACTGGAAGGATACAGCCGTTATGCTGAAAGGAGAAGGCGTCTGGAATATGACAGCTATGTTCCTGTATATGTGGGGAATCGTTACCAGAACAGATACTTCTCTTGATTTCGGAAATTATGTTCCGCACAGGTGGCACCCCAACGAATTTCCGGGAAACGGTTATGTCCAGCCATTCTGCGATTCCCCCCTGGACGATGAGATCGTAGGAGAGAACGTTTATCTTAATATTATCAATCGCGCCAAAAACTATGTTTATATCTGCACACCATATCTGATCATAGATAATGAGATGATGACCGCCCTGTGCCTCGCTGCAAAAAGCGGTGTAGATGTCCGGATCATGACACCAGGTATCCCGGACAAAAAAATGGTCTTCCTGCTGACACAGTCTTATTATAAGCAGCTTCTGGAAGCAGGTGTAAAGATCTACGAATACCAGCCGGGATTTTTACATGCAAAATCTTTTGTCTGTGATGACAAAGTAGGCGTCGTAGGAACCATAAATCTGGATTACCGAAGCCTTTATCTGCATTTTGAAGATGGTGTCTGGATGTATAAGAATGATGTGATCCTGGACATCCGGGATGATTTTACAGAAACCCTGGAGTACTGTGATCCCATTGATCTGGCATTCTGCCAGAAGAGAAATATTGTGGTACGTGCCATTCAGAACGTACTGAGAGTTTTTGCACCGCTATTATAAAAACTCTTTGACAGACAACTGTAAATTCTGTATGATATATCAGACGTGAGTTCAATGCTCCCGTCTGATATTGTCTAAAGAAAAATAATTTATAGATACATATGAAATTTTTAGTTATTGGAGGAATTGATTTGAGCCAGAACAAAGAAACAGAGATCCAGCTTCAGTACATTGAAAAATGTAAAGAGCTTCTTGCCAAAAGCAGTACGAAACATCCCACCTTCCACATCCAGAACGAAGGATGCCAGATGAACTCCATCCAGACAGAGTCTATTGCGGCCATCATGGAAAAAATGGGATATGAAATGGTAGATACCGAGGATGCTGATGCAGTTGTATTTAACACCTGCACAGTCCGGGAAAATGCCAATCAGAAGATCTATGGACATCTTGGACATTTAAAGAGCATCAAACGGGAGCACCCGGATATGAAGATCGTACTGTTCGGATGTATGATGCAGGAGCATCACGTAGTGGAAAAGATCCGCAAGGATTATAAATATGTAAATCTTGTATTCGGAACCCATAATATCCACAAATTCCCGGAGCTTTTTTACCGGACGCTGCAGACCGACGACCAGATCATTGATATCTGGAAGGAATCCGATGAGATCGTAGAGGGCATGCCAACTTCCCGCAAATACTCCTTCAAAACAGGAGTCAGCGTAATGTTTGGCTGCAATAACTTCTGCAGCTACTGCATCGTTCCTTATGTCCGCGGCCGCGAAAAGAGCCGCGAGCCACAGGCCATCATCCGCGAGATCGAGGAACTGGTCGCAGATGGCGTTACTGAGATCATGCTTCTTGGTCAGAATGTAAACTCCTACGGAAAAACTCTGGAAACACCGGTAACCTTTGCAGAACTTCTGAAAGAAGTGGAAAAGATCGAAGGGCTGAAGCGTATCCGTTTTATGACTTCCCATCCGAAGGACCTGTCCGATGAGCTGATCCAGACCATGGCAGAGAGCCAGAAGATCTGTCACCATCTGCATCTTCCGCTGCAGTCCGGAAGCAGCAGAGTCTTAAAGGAAATGAACCGCCGTTACGACAAGGAGAAATATCTGGAGCTGGTAGATAAGATCCGTAAGGCAATCCCGGATATTTCGCTGACAACAGATATCATGGTCGGATTTCCGGGAGAAACAGAAGAAGATTTCCAGGAAACACTGGATGTTGTAAGAAAAGCAAATTATGATACTGCCTTCACATTTATTTATTCCAAACGAAGCGGAACCCCTGCAGCCGGCATGGAAAATCAGGTGCCGGAGGATGTGGTAAAAGACCGTTTTAGCCGTCTTCTTACCCTGGTGCAGGAAAAGGGCCGGGAAAATTCCTCCCGTTTCCAGGGAACCATTCAGGAAATCCTGGTAGAAGACGAAAACCGGGAGAAGGGTACTCTTACAGGTCGTACCCAGCATAATCTCTTGGTTCATTTCCCAGGAGAAAAAGATCTCATCGGCAAATATGTAAAAGTAAGCCTGGATACCTGCAAGGGATTCTATTATTTCGGACATATCGTGGAAGAGTAGAATTATCGACAAGTCCCCACCCACTGCTTATTGTTTTTCGCAACCCCGTTGGGGACTTACCTGATTTGGCTAATTATAAGTTTATATTACCCGCTCATTGCCATTATCGGATGAGCGGGCTTTTTTATTATAAAAATACTGTTTCTATTGACAAATACCCCATGAGGGTATATATTATTCCATATATAGAGGATACCCCATGAGGGTATTTATGAGAAAGGAGAGACAGCCTATGTCTGAAAAGAAAGCCTGTCCCTGCTGTTGTAAAAAACACACTGCACGTTCAGAGGAGGAGAAAAAAAAGCTGATCAACCGTCTGAAACGTATTGAAGGCCAGATCAGAGGCATTATAGGAATGATGGAGAATGATGCCTACTGTAACGATATCCTGATCCAGTCCGCTGCAGTCAATGCTGCAGTGAATGCGTTTAATAAAGAGCTGCTTGCCAGCCACATCCGCACCTGCGTTGCCCGGGATATCCGGGAAGGTAAGGATGAGACCATTGATGAGCTGGTAGCAACCCTCCAGAAGCTGATGAAATAAAGGGACAAACTGGATTTTAGGAGGTACTGAAAGAAAATGGAACAATATAATGTAACTGGTATGAGCTGCGCCGCCTGCTCTGCCCGTGTGGAAAAAGCCGTATCGAAAGTTCCGGGGGTGAATAGCTGTTCCGTCAGTCTTCTGACCAACTCCATGGGAGTTGAGGGAACCGCTTCATCCGGCGAGATCATTGCCGCAGTGGAAGCCGCCGGATATGGTGCATCTTTAAAGGGCGGAGCTGCCGGAGCGAAGATTTCCATGTCTGCGGCAGAAGAAGCGCTGGAAGATCATGAAACTCCGATTCTAAAGAGACGTCTTATCACATCCGTAGGATTTTTGCTAGTGCTGATGTATTTCTCCATGGGGCACATGATGTGGGGATGGCCACTGCCGAAATGGTTTGACGGCAATCACGTAGCCATGGGACTGGTACAGCTGCTCCTGGCTGGTATCATCATGGTGATCAACCAGAAATTTTTCATCAATGGATTTAAGAGTCTGTGGCGCCGTTCCCCAAATATGGATACTCTGGTAGCTCTTGGCTCCATGGCATCCTTCCTGTGGAGCGTCTATGCACTGTTTGCCATGACAAGAGCACAGGCAGACGGAGATTCTGCTGCAGTTATGAATTACATGATGGATTTTTATTTTGAATCTGCAGCCATGATCCTGACACTGATCACCGTAGGAAAAATGCTGGAGGCCCGTTCTAAAGGAAAGACAACGGATGCGCTTAAAAGCCTTATGAAGCTGGCACCCAAAACTGCGGTTGTGGTACGAAAGGGACAGGAACTTACCGTTCCTATTGAGCAGGTTCAGAAAGGAGAAACCTTTGTCGTCCGCCCGGGAGAGAATATTCCGGTGGACGGAGTGATCCTGGAAGGAACCACAGCAGTCAATGAATCCGCACTGACCGGCGAGAGTATCCCGGTTGATAAAGAAACCGGAGATATGGTTTCTGCGGCAACTGTGAATCAGTCCGGATTTATCAAATGCGAAGCGACCAGAGTGGGAGAGGATACCACCCTTTCCCAGATCATCAAAATGGTCAGTGACGCGGCAGCCACCAAGGCACCGATCGCAAAGATCGCAGACCGTGTTTCCGGCGTGTTTGTACCGGCAGTGATCACAATCGCAGTGATCACAACGATCATCTGGCTTCTTGCAGGACAGACCTTCGGTTATGCTCTGGCAAGGGGGATTTCCGTTCTGGTCATCAGCTGCCCCTGCGCACTTGGCCTTGCAACACCGGTTGCCATTATGGTCGGCAACGGTATGGGTGCCAAAAACGGAATCCTTTTCAAAACAGCCGTTTCCCTGGAGGAAGCAGGAAAAGTTCAGATTGTCGCACTGGATAAAACCGGAACCATTACAAGCGGTCAGCCGGAGGTAACAGATATTCTTCCGGCAGAGGGAATCACAGAAACAGAGCTTCTCACGCTGGCCTGTGCACTGGAGAAAAAAAGTGAACATCCACTGGCAAAGGCAGTTCTCAAAAAAGCCGAGGAAGAGAACCTTGCCACAGGTGAAGTAACCGGCTTCCAGGCACTTCCGGGAAACGGACTTTCCGCTATACTTGGAAGTGACAAACTGACAGGCGGAAGCATGAAATTTATCAGCAGCCAGACAAAGGTTTCCGCAGACCTTAACAGGAGAGCCGAGCAGCTTGCAGAGCAGGGAAAAACGCCCCTTCTTTTCACACGAAACGGTAAACTTCTGGGAATCATCGCAGTTGCGGATGTGATCAAGGAAGACAGTCCCCGTGCAGTAAAAGAGCTTCAGAACATGGGAATCCGTGTAGTTATGCTTACCGGTGACAATGAGCGTACCGCAAAAGCCATCGGAGCTCAGGCAGGAGTTGACGATGTGATCGCAGGAGTTCTTCCGGATGGAAAAGAAAGTGTGATCCGCGCTCTGAAGGAGCAGGGAAAGGTTGCCATGGTCGGTGACGGTATCAACGACGCGCCGGCACTTACAAGAGCCGATATCGGAATTGCCATCGGTGCAGGAACAGATATTGCCATTGATGCGGCAGATATCGTTCTGATGAAGAGCCAGTTAAGCGATGTTCCAGCGGCAGTACGTTTAAGCCGCGCCACACTTCGGAATATCCATGAGAATCTTTTCTGGGCATTTTTCTACAATATAATCGGCATTCCCCTTGCAGCAGGTGTCTGGATCCCGCTTTTCGGATGGACCTTGAATCCGATGTTCGGAGCTGCGGCCATGAGTCTTTCCAGCTTCTGTGTTGTAACAAATGCACTGCGTCTGAATCTGTTTCAGATCCACAATGCAGCAAAAGACAAAGAAATCAAAAATCCGGTAACATTACACATCAGTCATGATGAAAATATAAAAGAAGAAAAGGAGAACAAAACAATGGTAAAGGTAACGGTCAATGTAGAAGGAATGATGTGCGGACACTGTGAGGCACACGTAAACAAAGCCATCCAGGCAGCTTTCGGAGCAGAAGACGTAGTTTCTTCCCACGAGAACGGAACAACTGTATTCTCTGTACCTGAGAAGGTTGACGAGGCAAAGGTTGAAGAAGTGATCAAGGAAGCCGGTTACGAGTTTAAGGGAATCACCCAGGAATAAACCGGATTTTTAAACCACATATTTGCCAAATGGCCAAAAGAAACAGTTCTGTAAAAGCGGAGCTGTTTCTTTTGGCTCATACAGAAAAAATTTTCCACTTCTATAAATCCGGCTAATATCTTTATAGTTTATTCTGAAAAAGCAGGATTATCCGCCAAATTGGTTTTTATTTTCAATTCTCTTATGCTATACTGATAGCGATTATGGATATAGGAACGATAACAGAAATCGTTAACATCATAGTAGTAGAGAGGAGCGCATTATGAGCGGATTTTTTGGAGTAGCATCGAAGGATGACTGTGTACTGGAGCTTTTTTACGGAGTGGATTACCATTCTCATCTGGGAACACGCCGCGGAGGTATGGCTGTTTACGGAGAACATGGATTTGACCGTGCCATCCACAACATTGAGAACACGCCTTTCCGTACAAAATTTGACGGAGATGTGGGTTCCATGAAGGGAAATATGGGAATCGGATGTATTTCTGATTATGAGCCTCAGCCCCTTCTGTTCAGTTCCAGGATCGGCAGCTTTGCCCTCACTTTTGTGGGAAAGATCAATAATTACGATGAACTTCTGCAGCAGCTGTATGATACGACCAAGGTACATTTTCAGGAGATGACCAACGGAACAGTCAATGTGACCGAACTGATCGCTGCACTGATCTGTGAAAAGGACAATTTTGTGGAAGGTATCCAGTACGTACAGGGACTGATCGACGGCTCCATGACTCTGCTTCTTATGACAAAAGACGGAATTTATGCAGCCCGTGACAAGATGGGCAGAACTCCTGTGGAAATTGGCCACAAAGAAGGGTCATACTGTATTTCCTTTGAAAGTCATGCCTATATCAACCTTGGATACGAAGATTATAAAGAACTTGGCCCCGGAGAGATCGTATTCGTAACAGCCGACGAAGTTAAAACTCTGGTTGAGCCCGGAAAGAAAATGAAGATCTGTTCCTTCCTCTGGGTTTACTACGGATATCCGACAGCCTCTTATGAAGGTGTAAATGTAGAGGAGATGCGCTACCGCTGTGGAAGCATGCTTGCAAAGAGAGACGGCGATTCCGTGCACCCGGACATTGTAGCCGGTGTTCCGGATTCCGGCATTGCCCATGCCATCGGATACGCCAATGAATCCGGCATTCCTTACGCAAGACCATTCATTAAATATACACCAACCTGGCCCAGATCTTTTATGCCGACCAATCAGAACCAGCGTAACCTTATTGCCAAAATGAAACTGATCCCGGTACGTGCGCTGATCAAGGATAAAAAACTTCTTCTCATAGACGATTCCATCGTACGTGGCACCCAGCTTCGCGAGACAACCGAATTTCTGTACCGCAGCGGAGCCAAAGAGGTTCATGTCCGTCCTGCCTGCCCGCCAATCATGTACGGCTGCAAATATTTAAACTTCTCCCGTTCCAAATCTGAGATGGAGCTGATCACCCGTCAGGTGATCGAGAAGAGAGAAGGCCCCAACTGTCCGCAGGAAGTTCTGGATGAATATGCAGATCCACATACAGAGAAATACGAGCAGATGGTACAGGATATCTGCAAGATGCAGAATTTTACAACTCTCCGTTATCACAGACTGGATGATCTTCTGGAATCCATTGGGATCGATCCTTGTAATGTATGCACATATTGTTTTAACGGTAAAGAATAAAAAATGTTTTGAAAATAGAGCTGCTGTTTCAGATGAACCTCCTTAACTCCCGGTTGCATTTTGGATATCTGCGGCTTATAATAAATGCGGATATATCTTTTGTGATATATCCGCGTTTTTTATATCAGTTTTTTATGTCATGGGAAATTATTTCGTAATGTTCCAATGACAGAGTATCACAAAAAAATTTTTCAGGAGTATAAACATGATTTTTCCTATAAAAGCCGTGATATTTGATGCAGACGGCGTCCTTCTGGATTCGCTCTCTGTTTGGAAGGAGCTTGGAAAACGATATATTACAGATCTGGGATATCAGCCGGTTGCGGAAATGGACGAAATCCTTTTTCCCATGAGTATGGAGCAGGGAGCAGCCTGGTTGAAAAACAGGTTTACTCTTGCGTATTCCGAAGAAAAGATCGTGATGGATCTGAAATCCCGGATCCGTAAATACTATTTTGAAGAGGTCCCGGCAAAATCAGGTGCCAGAGAACTTCTTCAATGTCTTGCAGAACAGAAAATCCCGGCTGCGGTGGCAACCTCAAGCCCCAGGGAACATATCTGCCGGGCGCTGGAAAGAAACGGACTTCTTTCCTTTTTTGATAAAATCTATACCACCAGTGAGATCGGAGAAAGCAAACATTCTCCGAGGGTCTATCTTACAGCTGCAGAAGCACTGGGAACGGAGCCATCCCGGACGCTGGTTGTGGAGGATTCACTCTACGCGTTGCAGACTGCCGGAAATGCAGGATTTCTGACTGCCAGTATTTATGACGCATTGGGAGAACCGGATCAGGAACAGATGAAAAAGGATGCCTATATCTACTGTCGGGATCTGACAGAGTTACAGAACCATATATTCACAGAAAACGGAGGAAACTAAAGATGAAAACAGCATTAACCATCGCAGGCAGCGATTCCAGCGGAGGAGCCGGAATCCAGGCCGATATTAAAACCATGATGGCAAACGGAGTATACGCCATGAGTGCCATCACCGCGCTGACTGCCCAGAACACCACCGGTGTCACAGCCATCCAGAATGCAACCGCAGAGTTCCTGGGTCAGGAGCTGGACTGTATTTTTACGGATATCTTTCCGGATGCAGTAAAGATCGGAATGGTTTCCGAAAGTGATCTGATCCATATGATCGCAGGAAAGCTCCGACAGTATCGGGCAAAAAATATCGTGGTGGACCCGGTTATGGTTGCCACAAGCGGTGCAAGACTGATCAGTGAGGAGGCGGTGGATGTTCTGAAGGAAGAACTGTTTCCTCTTGCAGATCTTCTCACCCCGAATATCCCGGAAACCGAGGTGCTTACCGGACGGAAGATCAAAAGCGCCGATGATATGATCGAAGCTGCAAAACAGGTTTCCGAGCAGTATCATTGTGCAGTTCTCTGCAAGGGCGGACATAAGCTCAATGATGCCAATGATCTTCTCTATGTGAATGGAACATATCAGTGGTTTGAGGGAAAAAGAATTGACAATCCCAACACCCACGGAACAGGATGTACTCTTTCCTCGGCCATCACTTCCAACCTTGCAAAGGGATTTTCCATGGTGGAATCTGTAAACCGTGCCAAGGACTATATTTCCGGAGCCCTTGCTGCCATGCTGGATCTGGGAAAGGGAAGCGGCCCTATGGATCATGGCTTTGCGATAAAGAACAGTTATACAGAGGAGGCATAAGATTATGACAGTTACAGAACGGATCACAGATCTTCGAAAACAAATGAAGGAAAAGGGAATCGATGCTTATCTGGTTCCGACCGATGATTTTCATGGTTCTGAGTATGTTGGGGATTATTTTAAATGCAGAAAATACATCACCGGATTTACCGGTTCTGCCGGAACTGCCGTGATCATGCAGGACATGGCCGGACTCTGGACAGACGGAAGATATTTTATCCAGGCTGCACAGCAGTTAGAGGGAACTCCGGTTACTCTGTTTAAGATGGGAGAACCGGACGTACCAACGATCCACAAATTCCTGGAAGAAAATCTGAAAGAGGGAATGTGTCTCGGCTTCGATGGCCGTACCGTAAGCGCAGAAGAAGCAGAGACGCTAGAAAGAATCCTTCAGAAAAAACAGGTACATTTTTCTGTAAATGAGGATCTCATCGGAAATATCTGGGATGATCGTCCGGCACTTTCCTGTGAACCGGTAATGGAATTATCCGAAAAATGGGCCGGAAGATCCAGAGCAGACAAGATCCGTGAGATCCGCAGCAAACTGAAAGAGAAGGGCGCAGACCTCTTTATCCTCACTTCCCTTGATGACATTGCATGGCTTTTAAATATCCGCGGAAATGATATCCACTGCTGCCCGGTAGTTCTTTCCTATCTTGTGCTGGATGACAGTGAGCTCCGTCTTTTTGTCAATGAAAAAGCCTTTTCGGATTCTGTTAAGGAAGCACTTTCCAAAGACGGTATTGCCATTTATCCATATGATGATATTTACACCTATGTACAGACGATTCCCGAAGAGAAAAAGGTATTTCTTTCCAGAAGCAATGTAAACAGCCGGCTGGTCAGCAGTATTCCAAAGACGGTAACGATCCTGGACGGTGAAAATCTGACCCTTCTCCCAAAAGCCATCAAAAATGAAACCGAAGTCCGGAATGAAAAGACAGCCCATATTAAAGATGGCGTTGCAATGGTGAAGTTTATCCACTGGCTGAAGAAGAATGTGGGAATGAAGGAGATCACCGAGCTTTCCGCTGCTGATAAGCTCTATGAATTCCGTTCCGCACAGGAGAATTTTCAGGGAAACAGCTTTGATCCCATCATTGCCTACGGTGCACATGGAGCCATTGTCCATTACAGTGCTACAGAAGAAACCAATATTCCACTTGAGCCAAAAGGGCTGGTTCTGATGGATACAGGCGGACATTATCTGGAGGGCACTACTGATATCACCCGCACCGTTGTACTTGGCCCGGTTACTGAAAAAGAAAAAAAATATTTCACAGCAGTACTCCGTGGACACCTGAACCTGGCAGCAGCAAAATTCCGTTACGGCTGTACCGGCCTGAATCTGGATGCCCTGGCTAGAGGACCTCTCTGGGCTATGGGAGAGGATTACAACCACGGAACCGGCCATGGCGTAGGTTATCTTCTCAATGTACACGAAGGACCGCAGAGCTTCCGCTGGAAAAGCCCTGCTGAGCTTCCGGCTCCTGTTCTGGAAGAAGGGATGATCACCTCCGATGAACCGGGATATTATGCGGAAAATGAATTCGGCATCCGTCACGAAAATCTTGTAGTTTGCAAAAAAGCCGAAAAAACATCCTACGGCCAGTTTATGAAATTTGAGCCACTGACTCTGGTCCCATTTGATCTGGAAGGTATCGATCCGGAACAGATGGAAGCAGGAGAGCGCAAATTGCTCAATCAGTATCATGCCCTTGTATACGAAAAGATTTCTCCGTATCTGAATGAAGAAGAGCAATCCTGGTTAAAAAAAGCCACACAGGAAATATAACCCGGAATTCACCTTAATATTTCCTTCCGACAGATACCATAAGAAACGCAAAACCATTTCAGGGATAAGAATAAATCCAACCAGGGAGGTACTTAGCGCCTATGAAAACAGAAAATAGAATTGATCACTACATCGATCTCCACGCACATCTGGACGGCTGCATTACAACAGAGATAGCCAGAAAACTTGCCGCATTGCAGCAGATCACGCTTCCGGCTGCCACAGATGAAGAGCTTCTTTCTCTCCTTTCTGTGCCGGATACCTGCGAAAATCTCAATGATTTTCTGAAATGCTTTGACCTGCCTCTTTCTCTTCTTCAGACAGAAGAGGCATTGGAAGAGGCTGTTTATCTTATTCTTTCTGAAATGAAGGAAGACGGTGTGATCTACGCAGAACTTCGTTTTGCCCCACAGCTCCATACACAGAAGGAAATGACTCAGGAAACAGCGATCCATGCTGCATTACGTGGTCTGAAAAGAACTCCCATCCCCGGTAATCTGATCTTATGCTGTATGCGCGGTGATCTTAACCAGAAAGAAAATCTGGAAACTCTGGAGCTGGCAAAAAAATATCTTGTTGAAGATGGTGGCGTGGTTGCTATCGATCTTGCAGGAGCCGAGGCACTCTTTCCAACAGAAAATTACGAGGCGCTTTTTGCAAAAGCAAGAGAATATCAGGTTCCATTTACCATCCATGCAGGCGAGGCCGGAAATGCAGAGGATGTAAAAACAGCTGTCCATATGGGGGCAGTCAGGATCGGTCATGGTGTGAGGATCGCGGGAAATAAGGAAGTGATACAGCTTGTAAAGGATAAGGGGGTTTTTCTGGAAATGTGCCCTACAAGCAATCGCCAGACAAAAGCTATGGAAGAAATGTCTGCTTATCCGCTGAAAACATTTCTCGAAATGGGACTTAAGGTAACCTTAAATACCGATGATCCGGCGATCGAAAGAACAACCCTTTCCCGGGAATTCCGATATATGGAATCTCTGTTAGATCTTACCCAGGAGCAGAAAAGGCTGTTGCTTCTGAATTCTGTGGAGGCAGCCTTTACTTCCAGGAACAGAAAATGGAAACTGAAAGAACAGCTTCTTTTCTGAACTGTATGAAAACTATCAGGCGAAAGGATAGCCCTGGACACCAATTTTGAACTGGAGCATGAAGATATGAGCCGTTTTTTTATTTCCGGGAATGGCACTGCACTGTCGCATGTATTGGAATGATCATAAAGAATAAACAGGACATCCGGATAGAAAATTTCTCATTACCCCATCTTGAACCCAAAATCCTTTTATGATAGAATTGAAAAATTATGTTGAGACGATACGAATTAACCGATGAAGAATGGATCCGTATAGCTTCATTACTGCCGCCTGAAAATTCTGGAAAACAGGGATGCCCACAAAAATGCAGCCGGACAATTCTGAATGGAATTGTTTGGATTGCTCGTAGCGGAGCTCCATGGCGAGACCTTCCAGAACGTT
This sequence comes from Blautia sp. MB18-30, assembly GCF_023669475.1. Lineage (NCBI taxonomy): Bacteria > Bacillati > Bacillota > Clostridia > Lachnospirales > Lachnospiraceae > Blautia > Blautia sp. MB18-30. The sequence continues at coordinate 21,209 of NZ_JAMOYY010000034.1, forward strand.
ATGGCTCCTGGCAAACGGTTTATTCCCGTTTCCGTAAATGGATTGAAGACGGCACCCTTGATAATATTTTTCGTGTTTTGAGCTTAGAAGCCGAATTAACAGAACTGTCAATGGACGCTTCTATCGTCAAAGCTCATCAGCATAGTGCTGGAGCAAAAAAAGGGGGCCTCCAAACGAAATCGGACACAGCCGTGGTGGAGCCAGCACAAAAATCCATGCAGTTGTAGATGCATACGGTTATCCGGTTTATTTTATGATCCGTGAAGGGCAGCGTAACGATATCAATTACGCAATCCCTTTGCTGGATCATGTCAATCTAGGAAATGAGAGTACAGCTAATTGAATGAATCGAAAGGCTGTACTTTTATTTTAACTATAAAAGTTCTGGACAGCTACACTATCTGTAAATTATAACATATTATGCATCAGCTGCGATACAGGTATTTCCACAACAGTTACAAAAAGATGGTGAACCGGACTGAATCCACCATCTTTTTTCTTTATCTTCTGTTATTAATAACCTCTCTCGCCATATCTGCAAGTTCTCCGGCAGATAATTTTCCATCTATTTGCAGCAAATCATACTGGATGCCATCCTTATTCCAGTTAACGCTTTGAACCTGACTGACTTCAATCTGAGAAGCACTGTCATTGTAACTGAATATAACTTTTCCACTGGACTGGTCTTTTTTATCTTGTTCTGTCAATTCGTAATCATTTGATACCACTTTATTTATATAATGTACATAATACAAATTTGTTCCATTTACAGTGGCAATAATATCACCTGACGGAGTAAGTTTTGAGTTAAATTTCTGCTGTTCAAACGATACAACATCTCCATTCTTCTGATAATCAAAGGACACAGATTTAAAATTCTCAATTACATTTGCATTGCCATCCTTAAAACTGTTTTTTATAATATTGCCCTCTTTGAAGCAGTACCCGTTCTCAAAGGTATCAATCAATACCGGTCTATACCCAATATCCTTTGTAATCTGTTCTGACGTTGGAAGAGATGTATAATCAGCACGTGATGCAGATGAACCTGTCCACATTGAAATCTTTCCTGTTGCTGCCATAGCAGTAACTCCAATTGTAAGTGTTGCAGCTATCAACAAAGGTAATATTTTCTTTTTTGATCTCATAGTCGTTTGCTTCCTTTCTGTATCTGCGAAGTCAAGTTTTGCATAAACTCTCTGTCTGACATTCTCTGTATCAATATCAAGAGCATTGAGGGAAGCATCTGCCTGTTTTTGTATTCCCAATTCTTTAAGCAAATTTTTTCTTCTCATAATTTTTCCTCCGCATCCGATAACATTTTTCTGAGTTTTCTTTTTCCTCTTGAAAGTCTGGTCTTAACTGTAGAAATATTAAGTCCCATTGCTTTTGAAATATCCTTGATTTTTTCATCAAATTTATACCGCCTTACAAAAATCTCGCTGTCAGGTTCGCCAAGGCTCATAACTGTTTCCCATACATAATTATTGTGAAAATTCTCTTCCATGAAATTTTTGCCATCTGACAGCTCAATATCTTCAAGAGATGTATGGTCCATCTTTCTGTTTATCCGTTTCAGAGCAAAATTCCGGGCAACAGCAGCAAGATATGACCGTAATGTACCTTTCTGCAAATCTATCCTCCCGGTATTCTTCCAAAGTACAACAAACACATCTGCCACAATTTCTTCAATATCCTCTTTCGGCAGTGAATTGCCGGCCATATGATACAAAACAGTACTCAAATACGGCGTATAAATTCGGATTGCTTCATCTATTGAATTTTTTTCTCTGTTCCTGAGACGCTGCAAAAGTTCTTCTTCATCTGTCATATCAATCCTACTTTCTTTTTAATATTTTCAAAAATTAAAAGCTTTTAACCTTTACATTCTTATATATCTTGTCAAAGCGTAAAAAGTTTCAATTTTAGAAAATTATGATATTGATACACCACTTTACAACTTTTTTATAAAAAAATATCGTACAGGATTTCCTGATGTATAATGAATTTGGCATAAAACATTACAAAGGAAAGTGACCCTGTACGGCAAAAACATTATACAGCGAAAAAACACTGATAGGCAGACTTCAGCAATATTTTTTGATCTATTTTGAAACTTTTTCTGTTCCGACAGCAAATACCTTATTTCTGCTGATATTATCTATACTGAGCCGCACACAACGGTTCCAACTATCTGAATGGACACTGCTTTGTGAGAGTCATGCTCTGCGTACCTGTCTGGAATGGGGATAAAGTATCTCATCTTTCATTGCACATATACAGAGAAACTGGGTGAGAAAACAGTAAAAGCATATCGGATTGATCTAAGCAGTGTTTGGTTTTGGTCGCCTGTGAAAAGCAAGACAAAGAGAAGCTTGAGGAATATATTACGGAATTACATAAAAAATACAAACATAAACAGAACAGCGATTAAAAAAAGTAGATATTTCGTTGGCAATGGAAGAGGCAACGGAAAAAAATACTTTTATGAGAACCGATTTCCTTTCCGATGCATCTAATTAGTGTAAAAGTAAACATGAGTAGTAATCCAGCTGGACAAAAGGAGAAGACAAAGTTATGACAAAAGATGTATTTATTAAGGAGGTTCGGGATGCAGAAGCCATGCTGTATCATATATCAAAGTCCATTCTGAAGAATGACTCTGATTGTGGGGATGCTGTGCAGGAAACAATTCTTAAGGCATATGAAAAACTTCCCACTTTAAAGAAAGAAAAATATTTCCGAACATGGATCACAAGGATATTGATCAATGAATGCAAAGGGATTCTTCGGAAAAGAAAAAATGTTATTCCATATGAAGAATATATGGACAATATGAAAATGACTGAGGAGGACAGATACAGTCATTTGTATATGGCGATTATGGAACTTCCGGAGAATCTGAGGGTTTTGGTAACATTGTATTATTTAGAAGGATTTTCCTTGAAAGAGATCAGTGAGGCTCTGGATATTCCGGAAGGAACGATCAAAAGCAGACTTTCACGTGCAAGAGAGTTTTTGAAGGTGCAGTTATCCGAAGAAGAGAAAAGACCGGCAACTGGGAAAAACAACAAGCAATTAAAGAGAATAACAGGAAAGGGGAAAATGTCATGTTAGAGAAGAAATGGAATAATATCGCACCGGAAGTACCACAGGATTTTCATAATAAATTTGAAGATACACTAAAACAGATTGAACAGGCGGATTCAGTTGATAAAAAATACAAAAGAAAAAAAATCAGTGGACGATTATTGATTGCAGCAGCAGTAATCTGTACTGGTATGGCTGTTACTGTGGCTGCAAAAGAGTTCTTTAAATGGAATGATTACCTGGTGAAAAGACTGGATCCATCGGAGAAACAGCAGGAGACACTGCAGGAATCAACTTATATTCAGAATATAGACCAGTCTGTAACACAAAATGGTGTGACGGTTACCCTGACAGATTCTATTCAGGATCAGGGATTCCTGTATGCTTTTTTTGAAGTGAAAACAGAGGACAGTATTTCTATGACTGATCATACTTCTTTTGAGGAGATGACACATTTTAAGATCGATGGAAAAGAAGTATATGCAGTGGACGATAACAGATTTGGAAGTTTCAATACTGGGGTAGGACAGGATGTGTTACTGAAAACAGATCAAAATTCTACACATCTTAAATATTTTAACGCCTGTATATCTTATGACGGTGATTATGATCTGAGTAATAAAACAGTAGAAATCACATTAAAGAATCTTACGGAGGAAGGAGATTATGATACGACTGTTATTACAGATGGAACATGGGATTTTAAATGGACTCTGGGTGCAGTAAAGCCTCCGACAACTCTGGAAGTGAACCGGAAATGTGATTTTGGAGGTTATGAAATCACAGTGAAAAAAATGGAAGTAACGCCCCTTTTATGGTCATTATATCTTGATTATGATGAAGCTATGAAGGTGTATGAAGATGAAAAAAACAAATTTGAGTACGCAGGTACGGACTATGGCATGGATCTTTATGCCAGAACTAGTATTGACCAGGTGCGTTATAAAGATGGAACGGTTTTAACACTTGATAGGACCATGGGAGGCATCGCTGGCGGTGGAGAAAAACAGGATAAGGAAAACGGTGTCCTGATCATCAGAAACAGCTTCCCGCAACTGGTTGATGTAGATAACCTGCAGGCGGTACATTTTGGGAACATTGACCAGTGGCTTGAAGTGCGGGGATAAAAGTTTTTTCGGTGATACAGAAAAATCCTCCCATAATTAGATAATGAGAAAATACAAAAAGAACCGATACAAGGTCTTTGCAAGACTGATATCGGTTCTTTTTGGCTAAGTCTGCCAAGCCCATTACCTTTAGGTAATGGGTAGTTGACTAAATATAGGTAACCATACAGTCGGAAAAATGGCTCTGTAACAAAAGACCGTTTTTCCGGCTTTTCATTTTATCAGCAGTGAGGCATTCACACCGTTTGAAAATCTGTAAGAACTGAGTCATTGGGGTATGTCATGACGGGTAATCAAATATATGACATAGATTCTGCAATTGTAGAAAATAAGATTGACTTTTTGATTCTATAGATGTAGAATTAGAAAAGATTTCTACATCTGTAGAAAAACAGGGAGAACACAAGCTGAGGCGCAGACTCACAGACCACTATGATTACGATGTGACCATGTGGGATTCAATTGTGGTAAAAAAGTTGCTGCAGCGTATAAACTACATCAAATAGATACGGAGGATAAAATGTGCGGAATCTGTGGATTTACAGGTTACAGACAGGATCAGAAGACAGTAATTGAAAGGATGATGAAAGCTATTGAGCATAGGGGCCCGGATAGTGAGGGCTCTTTTTGCAGGGAGAAGATCACGCTGGGCTTTCGAAGACTTAGTATTATTGATTTAGAAGATGGGCAGCAGCCTATGGAAAGTGCGGACGGAAACCTTCATATTGTTTTTAATGGAGAAATCTATAATTATAAGGAACTGCGGGCAGAACTTGAGGCTTTCGGCATTTCTTTCTGTACTCATTCTGACACGGAGGTTCTGATAAATACTATTCAGCAGTATGGGGAGAAGGCACTGGATAAGCTCAGGGGAATGTTTGGGTTTGCTGTATGGAATGAACAGGAGCAGAGTTTGATGCTTGCAAGGGATTTTTTTGGAATTAAGCCTGTGTACTATGCCGAAATAGATGGACACTTTGTATTTGCTTCTGAAATTAAGAGTATCCTTGCATTTCCAGGCTATGAAAGGAAAGTAAATCAGAAGGCACTGGAGCAGTATTTGTCATTTCAATATTCCCCTCTGGAAGAAACTTTTTTCAGGGGGATTTATAAGCTTATGCCAGGTCATATGCTTTTATATAAAAACGGAAACTATGAGATAAAGACTTATTTCAAAACAAAGCTTGCACCAGGCCAATGGGACCGTAAGACGAATATGGAGCAGCTGCGGAATCAGCTTGCAGAGAATTTAAAGGATTCAGTGGAGCACCATATGTTAAGTGATGTGGAAGTCGGCGCGTTTTTATCCGGGGGAGTGGATTCCGGTTATCTGGCTTCTTCCTCTGGTGCAGATCAGGCATTTACAGTGGGATTCGATGAGGGAGACCGATATAGTGAAGTAAACAAAGCTGCCAAAGTGGCAGAAAAAGCTGGTTTAAAACACCATGTGAAAATCATATCCAAGCAGGAATTCTGGGATGCCCTTCCAGATGTTATGTATCATATGGATGAGCCCCTTGCTGATGCTTCTGCCGTTGCACTCTACTTTCTCTCAAAAGAGGCTGCAGGTCATGTCAAGGTTGTTCTTTCCGGAGAAGGAGCAGACGAGCTTTTCGGTGGATATAATATTTACAGAGAACCGGAATCATTGAAAAAAATTGCCTGGATTCCATTTGGTGTCAGACGTGTAATTGGAAAACTGGCTGCAAAGCTGCCGGATGTGAAGGGACGAGATTTCCTTATCCGTGCAGGAATGAAAGTGGAAGAACGTTTCATCGGAAATGCATATATTTACCGTGAAAAAGAGAAAGCGCAGATTTTGAAAAATAAAGTAACAGGACCTTCCACACAGGAATATTTAAGACCATTTTTTAAAGAACTTGAGTCAGAAAACAGAGGATCACTTCGAGACATGGAAAAAATGCAGTCTGTAGATCTGAGATACTGGCTTCCTGGCGATATTTTACAGAAAGCAGATAAAATGAGCATGGCACATTCATTGGAAGTCAGGGTACCATTTCTGGATAAAGAAGTTTTTGACTTTGCAGCAAAGCTTCCGAAAGAAGCCAAGATTGCAGCGGGTACAACCAAATATATTTTCCGTAAAGCTGTTTCAGAATTTCTTCCACAGGAAACCGATGAACGTAGGAAACTTGGTTTTCCAATTCCAATCCGTGTGTGGCTGCGGCAGGATGACTGGTATCAGAGGGTAAAGGAGTTATTTACCTCGAAAGAAGCAGAAGAGTTTTTTCATACAGATAAGCTTCTTTTACTTCTGAAAGAGCACAAAGAGAAAAAGGCAGATAACAGCCGTAAAATCTGGACAGTTTTGACATTCCTTATCTGGTATGATAGATTTTTTGCTACATGTTCGAAGTGAGAGAGTTGGTTATGAGACGGTAAAAATATAAATATACGAAAAATCCGTTGACAATGGTATTTGGGACTTTTATGATAAAACTCTATTTGTTTGTATAGAAACTTTCGGATTATTGGAGGAAGAGTTTAAGGAGTATGTGGGTGGAAATCTGAAAGATCTTACGGTTTTGGATGCTTTCGACTCATTGTTCTTAAATGGAAAGGCAAATCAGGAAGCGCAATTTCAGCAGTTTGCTTCATTGGAAATCCACAATTGCAGTCTGTGGCATCTAGGAAAGGAGTTATATTACTATCCTGTATATTTGTTGGATTTATTCTTTTGTTACTTTACAGAGAAACATTTGTTCATCTTAGCATAATTTACAGAAGAGAAAAATATAGTGCAGGTAGTAGTGTAAGAAATGTGATCGAACCAAAAGACCTTGGGATGCAGTCCGATTGTGACGATGCATGTAACTGGGATGATAAGGAGAATATTTATGATTGAAGCTGTAGCAGTACTTCCTTTTTTATAGTTGCAGGAACTCTATGGGGGATAATAGAAACTTTTAAATATAGGAAATTTTTTTCAAGAGACTGTGAAAACGGACAAATCTCCACTATTAAAGCGTACCGAATAAAGCGACGTGGATCCTGGCGGATTTTTGGTGACCGTATTCTAGATGAAAAATCGTTTCTGGTAATGAGGGAAAAGGAGTCAAAGTTAAAAATTCATTAATTCAATAGCGGGGTATTTTAAATGGCTGAACAAAATGTTTTTAATCTAATGCAAAACGATGAGATTGGACTGTTGTGGAAAAAGATATATCAATTACATCAAAAAACCAAAATTTATCTACTTACAGCCGAAGAAATATCAGAAAATGGGGATGCATTAATTCAGCCATTAAAAGAGCACCGGGATGCATATGATCATATTGTAAGGATTTTTGCAAGCACAACCAAAAAAGTGCCGGAAGGATACGATTACTATTCTTATATCAAAGGAAACCTTGAGAAAGCATATGGACATGAGTATCGTGCTTTTTTTGATACGGCAGACTGGCTTGCATACAATCTGCGGCATAATTTAAGAGAGCGCATAAATGCGATTCCATATAATAAAAGAAATCAATTAATCCCAAATTGCAAAGAAACAATCAAATTATTGAACCAATACCCATTTGAAATTTCTAATCTACGAAATGACAAGGATATAGTAAAAGAGTCTGATTCGGATGAGACAATAAAAG
>NZ_JAMOYY010000035.1:0-28944 GCF_023669475.1 Blautia sp. MB18-30
AGGGAAATTCCTGTCTTAAAATTCTGGACGTATAGCCTTTAAATGACTTTACAGCTTTGTGGATGCCAAACTGAGGATCTACTTCCAAAAGCATATGAACATGGTCTGGCATGATCTCCATTTCCAGGATGTCTACAGAAAGATTTGCAGCATACTCTGTGAGCAGCTCCTTCAGCCGGACGTCCACACCATTAATTAATACTTTTCGTCTATACTTTGGACAACATACTACATAGTATTTACAGGAATAGACGACATTGTTGTTTGATTTATATGTTGTGTTCATATTTGTATTATACTATAGTTCATTAGTTAATACAATTACTATTTTGTCCATATTCCATTACTTGCATAAATTCGATGGACGCGTCTTATATCCCCATAGTTGAAGCAGGGGGTTTTACGACGCATTGGATAAAATACTATATTCCAAAACGACACAAAAAAATCGCCGAACCCCAGTAAAATCAAAAGGTACAGCGATTTTTTTGTTTAGCAACTGTCAAAGACAGGAGTATAAAACGGTTTCTGACCAATGTCAAGCCAGAAAGATTTAAGCCCTCTTACATTGTCTGATTTGCCAGACAGAATTCTTATAATTCCGGAACCACTGTAGTCCATAGATGATTTCCTATTTTCTGGAAATCCCCCTCCAGTGACATCACAGTTACTACTACATCTTTATCCGGAAACGCCAGACAGAACTGACCATAATTTCCATCGGATCGATAGGAACCGGCTTCCGGATTCATTACAAACTGATATCCATATCCAAAACCGGAATAAAGATTTCCCGGACTTCCTGCCACTGAATTATCCACCAGATTGGACGTTGCCATCTTCATGTACGACTCTGGCACCAGCTGTTTTCCATTATAATTTCCCTTGTGAAGAATCATCTGTCCATACCGGGTAAACTCATCAATATTCACATAAAGTCCATTAGCCGCATGCACATGCCCTTTCGGACACAAAGTCCAGTCTGGATTTCCAATTCCCAGCGGCTCAAAAAAGCGATTTCTCAAATATTCCAGAAGATTAACTCCCGCACGTTTTTCAATCGCGCAGCTGATCATATAAGTATTAAAATTGCTGTACAGCCATTCTGTTCCCGGTTTTTTTATCACTTTCGCATTCTCGAAGAAATATCGGATCCAGTCCGGAGTTGTGTAACGCTCCGGCCAGTCACAGAAAAACAGAGAGCTTTCCAAACCTGTAGTCATTGTCAGCATATTTTCCAGCGTTACATCCCCCAGATATCCTTCCGGATTCTCCGGTGCATACTCTGGAAAAATATCCACAATCTTCTCATCAAGTCGAATCAGCCCTTCATCAAGTGCGATTCCTGCCGCACAGGACACAACACCCTTGCAGGCAGACCAGGTGTTAAGGCGTGTCTTGACCGGCATTCTTTTATATTCTGCCGTTAACTGTCCTTCACGCCATATCTGCGCATACATAACATTGAGATTTTCTTTTAAAGTTTTGATAGCAAATTCATTGATCAGGTTCTGGTCTTTATTCATAAACATTAATCCTCCCACACACTTGTTTCCATCTTTACATCAGGACTTACACTTCTAAACCATCCGTAAGCCATGCATACTACAATGGCTATCAGACTGATGATTACTACCGGAAGTTTCAGGCTTCTGCAAGAATTGATAAAAATGCAGATATATGCAAACAGGCTCAAACAGCAGAGAAAATAATATTTTCCGTTAGAAATATGCATTGGTGATTTTTCCCATGCTTCTGCATGTTTTTTCGGAAGCTGGAAATAAGCATAAATCTGCAGAAATGCCACTGCTGATGCCAGAAGCATAATATTATTTACAACATCACTGATAGAAAAGTCCAGTAACACAGGTAATATTCCCATAAGATAAGTAAATGTCATCAGTTTCCAGTAAGCCCCTCTTCTGTTCTGAGCTGCCCATGATTTCGGAAGCCATCCATCTTTACAGGACTGTGCAACCGGAATACAGTTATTGGAAATTGTTGAATTAATGGATGAAGACAGTGCAAGTACCGGACCACCAATCATAAATACTGTGAAAAGTGCCGGATTTAAAATATTTTTTGCAACCAGGGTAAGCGGCTGTCCGGCTACCTGATCCAGAGGAAGCACACCACTTGCTACAATTGCAACACCGCCATATATAACCATCAGTGTCGGAATACAGTACAGAAGTGCCTTTGGAATATCTTTATGTGCCTCTTTTGCCTGTTTACCATAATTCATAATGCAGGAATATCCGTTTGTTGAATATACATACAGCATGATTGCGGAAAAGAATCCGGATGGACCATTGGAGAAAAAGTCTGGTGCTGTAAACTCAAACACCGGATTTTTCAGCTGGAGGCATCCCAGAACAATAAACAGACCAAGTGCAACAAACAGCAGGGTAACCAGAATTTTCTGTACCTTCGCCATTACATCCACACCACACAGATTGATGGCAAAGAACACACTCAGGGCTGCAATTCCAAACCATTTCGCATTAATCTGCGGCCACAGGGAATTTGCATACATACCAATTGCCACACCATAAGTCGCCAGATTGATCGTCTGTGGCAAAAATCCTACTGCATACATACCGGCAACTCGTTTGCCGGCCATATCTCCTACCAGAGAATAAAATCCTCCTCCAAGTTTCAGTGTAGATGTAATCCATGGAATTGGTGCAATCATCATAAATCCCCAGATACATGCAGCTACATATGCCAACCATGCTGACTGACCAGTCAAAAGAATTGCCGGTCCGATCAGTGTCAGAACACCCGATCCAATCGCCTGTCCTACACCGATTGTATAAAGATCACTTCGTTTCAGGTAACCTGTTTTTTCTTTTATTTCCTTTACTGTTGACGACATAAAAGCCCCCCTTTTTTATTGACTTTAATATTAATAGTGCAATTAATTCTTTTTCTGACGTCATATGAATTATTTAATGCTATATTAACATCTAGGTTTCAAGATTTCTATTGACAATATTATTAAAAATACACACTTTAATTTGTGCATTATTTACATCTTTTTTATGTTAAGAAGAATTTTTTACTCCATTATATTGTAATCAAACTTTACACCTGTTATAATTTATTATACTAATCGTACAGTACAGGAGGTTTTCATGAAAATAGAACAGTTGATCCGTGAAAAAGTATCTTTCCTTTCTGCCGGTCAGAAGAAAGTTGCCGAATATATATTACAACACCTTGATTCATTCAGTTATTCCACCCTTGCGAAACTCAGCAAGGAAATTTCCGTAAGCGAAACCACTATCATACGCCTTGCCTATTCCCTGGGATTTGAAAGTTTTTCTGAAATGCAGCGTACTGTACAGAATGATATTCTTTCCGTTCCTACGGTTATAAAAGACGATTCACTGCTGGATAGCGGAAATTTTTATCAAAACATCATTGCCAATGAACTCCATTCCATGGAAAGCTGGGCATCTCATCTGAATCAGGAAGATATGGATCAGATTGTTACCCATCTGAGCAATGCCAAAAAACGCCTCATTGTTGGTGCACGCTCTTCCTACAGTGCCGCTCTCTGGATGGGAACTCTGTTGAATCAGCTTCTTGGAAATACCAAGGTGGTTCACGAATTTTACGATTCCAATTTCGAATATCTCACAGAAGCATCCGAGGATACAGTTGTTCTTCTGATCTCTTTTGCCCGCTATACCAAATGGTCTCTGAAATATGCACAGATTGCCAAAAATCATGGTGCAAAGATACTCGCCATCACAGACAGCATTTCATCACCGGCATGGGCGCTGGCAGACCACGCTATCATTATAGAGATCAATCTCAATGAAATGGGATTTAACTCCTTCTCATGCCTCTATTGTCTGTTTGACAGTATTGTTGCAAAAATCCGCAAAACCAGGTGCAAATCCATCAGTACACGACTTCATGACCTAGAAGAACTTTATTCAGACTTTGATCTTTTTTACGAATAATAATTTCAGGGGGGGATTATCATGCAGGAAATTTTAGATATTTTTCTTGAGAAATCAAAGCAACATCATTCCAATATCATCTACGCACAGATATATAAAAATGATCTTCTAAAAGAAGAATTTAGACTTTTTCCGGTCAAAACCCGTTTAAATATATGGTCTATTAGCAAGCCTTTTGTTGCAATGGCCGCAGGTATCGCAGAACGTGAAGGACTGATCACTCTTGATGAATACATTTATCCTTGGTTTGAAAAATATTTCCCTTCCGACCCTTCTGAAAATCTGTACAAGATAAAGATCCGTGATCTTCTTACCATGTCATCCGGTCAGAAAGATCCGCTCTTTTTCTGCGATGGACCAGAGCGATACAGAGAAAAGGACTGGGTGAGATATTTCTTTCAGAATGATTCTTTTCCATATACACCTGGTACTCATTTTGTGTACAGCAATTTTTGTTCCTATATTTTATCTGTTCTTCTGGAAGAGAAATCCGGAACGGGTCTGCTGAATTATCTGCGATATCGTTTCTTTGAACCGGTTGGCATTCCGAATCCGGACTGGACCCTCTGCCCTCAGGGACATTGTATGGCAGCTAACGGACTGTATCTGACGATTGATGAATTGGCTCGTTTTGGACATCTGCTTCTGCATGAGGGTTCCCTGAACGGAAAACAGATCGTCCCAAAAAAATTCGTGATTGATGCCTGTCAGAAACATATCGATTCTTACAATCCACTGACGGAGCATCCGGATTACCAGAGCTATGGTTATGGATATTTCATATATATGGGACCTATGGAAGATACACTGATCCTGTCCGGCAATTACGGCCAATACTGCGTCGTTGACAAAAAACGTCAGATGGTATCCTGTGTCATGTCCCTGGATGGCAATGACCACAAAAAAATCCGTGATGATCTGGTGGATTCTCTTGCAGAATATTACGGTGTAAAAATTTCACATATATAAAAAAATGCCACTCCGCGGCCACATCATATGATATTCGCAATCCGCTAGCGCTACTTGCTCATAAAAAAATGCCACTCCGCGGCCACATCATATGATATTCGCAATCCGCTAACGCTACTTGCTCATAAAAAAATGCCGCTCCCGCGGCATTTTTTTATATCACTAACCAATCCTCAACCATAGCTGTATTATGTAGCAGTACTGCCTCATTTCCCTTTGTTACAAAAATCCTCTGCACAAACACATCCACAACTTCGCCTTCCCGGACGGGTTCTTCGTCAAGGCTTCTTCTGGCGCTGAGTGTGGTGTTTCCTACACGGACTTTCAGTTCCAGGCTGCTGCCGCGGAACGCGACTCGTTCTACGATGCCCTCTGTTGCGGAGCTTTTATATTTCTGCTCCTCGTTCTTCTTAGTCACTTTTACAAACTCCGGACGGACAATGGCTTTTTCGCCTCCCGGAACTTCCTCGAAGTGATTGAACACCTGATAATCATCGATCACAGAAGTCTGCCCGAAAAATCCCGCCGTAAACGCAGTATCCGGATTCTGATAAACCTCCAGTGGAGTTCCCTTCTGCTCGATCCGTCCACGGTTGGTAATAATAATTTCATCCGCCACCTCAATAGCCTCATCCTGATCATGAGTAACAAAAATGCTGGTGATCCCCAGCTTCTCGATCATATCCTTCAGCCAGCTTCGAAGCTCCGTACGGATCTTTGCATCGATCGCCGCAAAAGGCTCATCCAGAAGGAGAAGCTGCGGATTCGGAGCCAGAGCCCGGGCAAAAGCAACTCGCTGTCTCTGACCACCGGACAGCTGACTCGGATATCTTTTCTCCAGGTCCTTCAGCCCGATTAGCTCTACCAGTTCCATAACCCTCTGCTTAATATACTTCTTGTCCGCCTTCTGCACCTTCAGGCCAAATGCAATATTATCATACACCGTCATATACCGGAAAAGAGCATAATTCTGGAACACAAATCCAATGCCTCGCTCGCTGGCAGGCACATCATTGACCACTCTTCCGTCGATGATGATCTCACCGCTGTCCGGCTGCTCCAGACCGGCGATCATACGGAGAATCGTAGTTTTTCCGCTTCCGCTGGGCCCCAGAAGACCGATCAGCTTCCCCTTTTCGATACCAAAGCTTACGTTATCAGATGCCTTGTAATCCCCATATGTTTTATTGATATTTTTTAACTCAACGTACATCGCCTTTTTCCCCCTTTCCTTTATGCTCCAGAACATTTCTTGCGATCAGAAGGATCACCGCCAGGATCACCAGGATCGAAGAAACCGCAAATGCCGGAACATACTGGAATTCGTTATAAAGAATTTCCACATGAAGCGGAAGTGTATTTGTTTTTCCACGGAGATGTCCGGACAGTACGGACACAGCTCCAAACTCTCCCATGGCTCTGGCTGTACACAGCACAACACCATAGAGAAATGCCCACTTGATATGTGGAAATGTCACCTTGGTAAAAATCGTCCAGCCTTTTGCTCCCATCAATGCTGCCGCCTCTTCCTCATCGGACCCTATGGATTCCAGAACCGGTATGATCTCTCTGGACACAAATGGAAATGTGACAAAGATCGTTGCCAGGACAATTCCAGGAACTGCAAATACAATCTGGATTCCTGCACTTTCAAGAACAGAATAAAGAGGACTCTGCTTTCCAAAAACCAGGATATAGATAAGACCTGCGATAACCGGTGATACCGTAACCGGAACATCGATCAAAGTGGTAAGGAGTTTTTTTCCCCGAAAATGAAATCTGGTCATTGCCCATGCCGCACACAAACCAAAGATCGTGTTGCATACAACAGCCGCAGCCGTCGCCTCAATGGTCAGCTTCAGCGCCTTCAGTGTATACTCATCTGTCACCGCCTGCACATAGCACTGCCATCCCTTGCTCAGCGCCTGGGTTACAACAACCACCAGAGGCAGTACCAGCATCACAAAAAGAAAGATCACGGAAATCCCGATAAGGATCCATTTCACCGGCCCGGAAGCCTGCTTCTTTTTTTCATCCATTATGCATCCCTCCCTCTGATACGTTTCGTATTTCTTGCCTGCACCAGATTCACACCAAACAGGATCAGGAATGATACTGCCAGTGTAACCAGTGCGATAGCTGTTGCGCTTTCATAGTCAAACTCCTGAAGCTTTGACATGATGATCAGCGGCGTGATCTCTGTATAATAAGGCTTGTTTCCTGCGATAAAAACAACGCTTCCGTATTCTCCCAGGCAACGTCCGAAGGCAAGTCCCGCCCCGGAAAGCATTGCCGGCAGAAGCTCAGGAAGAATAACTCTGCGAAAAACGGTGAATGGCTTTGCACCCATGACACGAGCCGCCTCCTCATAAGAACCGTCCAGCTTCTCCAGAACCGGCTGAATGGCCCTGACTACAAAAGGGATTCCCACAAAGATCAATGCCACCGTGATACCGATTCTGGTATATGCGATCTTAATACCGAAATTTGCAAAAAAGCTTCCCACCAGACCTTTATCGGATGTCAGGGATGTCAGTGAGATACCGGCAACTGCAGTCGGCAGTGCAAAAGGCAGCTCGATCATTCCATCCATGATCCTTTTTCCCGGAAAATCATATCTTACCAGCACCCACGCAAGGACCAGTCCCATAATAGCATTGATCACTGTGGCCGCAAATGCGGTAATAAAGCTTACATAGAATCCGGACAAAACCCTCGGCCGTGTGATCACCTCAATAAATTCCCGAAAACCCAGCCGCGCCGAGTATACTGTCAGAGACGCAAGAGGGATCAGAACTACGATACTCAGCATCGCCAAAGTCACTCCCATTGTCAGTCCAAAGCCTGGTATCACACGTTTACTCTGTTGTTTCTTCATTTCTGTCTCCCCGCTTTTCTATTCTAAGTTTCTGGTCTGTTACAAATTCCCGGTCTGTTGCAAATCTCTGACTCTTCTACAACTCTCTGGTCTGTTACAAAATCTCAGGCTCTTCTACTCTTCATAGATCTCATCAAACACTCCGCCGTCTGCGAAATGCTTTTTCTGAACTGCATCCCAGCCGCCGAAATCTTTGATTGTTGTCAGCTTCACCTTCAGATCAAAAGTATCTGCATGCTTTTTCAGGATCGTCTGATCAACCGGCCTATAGTAATTCTCCGCGATCAGCTCCTGAGCTTCATCGGAATACAGATATTTCAGATATGCTTTCGCAGCTTCTGCATTATCATGCTTTTTCACATTTTCATCTACAACAGCAACGGATGGCTGTGCCAGGATACTGATGCCCGGCGTTACGATCTCGTAATCATCCGGATTATCCCTTACAGAAAGAAACGCTTCATTTTCCCAGGCGATCAGCACATCACCCTGCCCGTTTTCCACGAAAGAGGTTGTGGCACCTCTTGCTCCGGAATCCAGAACCAGGACATTTTTGTAAAGCTTCTTGATAAAGGCTTTCATCTCTGTCTCGTTGCCGTTATATTTCTCATTGGCATAAGCCCAGGCTGCCATATAATTCCAGCGGGCACCACCGGAGGTTTTCGGATTGGGAGTGATCACCCCCACACCATCCTTTGTCAGATCATCCCAATCTTGGATATTCTTTGGATTTCCCTTCCGAACAAGAAATACAATGGTGGAAGTATAAGGAGCACTGTCATCCGGATATTCATCGATCCAGCCCTTGTCGATCAGACCGGCATTCCGGATCGCATCAATATCATATTCCAGAGCAAGTGTCGCCACATCTGCAGGAAGTCCGTTGGAAATCTCAAGGGCTTGCTTTCCGGAACCGCCATGAGACTGGATCACATCCACACTCTGACCTGTTTCCTCTTTCCAATATTTTGAAAAAATCTTATTATATGCTTCATAAAATTCTCTGGTCGGATCATAGGACACATTGATGATCTCCACATGATTTTTATCCTTTGTATTGTTTCCCGATACTGCAAAAGTTCCTGCCAGTACCACTGCTGCCAGTGTGATACAGACACCTGCGATGCGTTTTCTTTTCATAATCTGTGTACTCCTTTACAACCACATTTTTATTTGGAAATCTTTTTCCCACCAATGTAACTGCTTCATTTCGCTGTCAAATCATACCTGTTCTTTCCGTTTACTGTGGTTCTGTAATTTTTTTGTTTGAATTGAATACATTAAACCATATTATTCCCATTAATTAAATAGGAATATCTGAAAACGTTTTCACGAAATACTCTGGTCATAGTGCATCCGCATCCTGTCTGTCACTATATCTGCGCATCCGCAACACTCAGATACAATAATCGCTCCACATACTGTCCTCCACACTGCTGCAGCTGTTCCGTATCATCAGTCTGCCTTCCAGCTCCATTCGCACAATACCGGAATGCCCGCCCTTCAGCCGGTCCAGCAGCAGGTATAATGCAAATTTTCCCATATCCTCCTTGGGCAAGCTCACCGTTGTCAGCATCGGTCTGGTAAACTGTGCCTCCTGTATATCATCGCTGGATATGATCGAAGGCATATAATACCGGTTCCGAAATTTATTCAGGCACTTCAGCATTCCGATTGCTGAAATATCATTGGCACAGTAGATTCCGGTTGGCATGTCGTCCGACTGGAAGAACTTTTCCATGGCCTCATAACCCTCGGCCTCAGTCTGCTTTGTTTCGATAACATACTCCGGTATCACATCCAGATCATGCTTCTTCAGTGTTTCCAGATACCCGTTATACCGGTCCTCGCTGTGACACTGGCCAATATAACCGATATTTTTATGCCCCAGGAAGATCAGATATTCCACTGCCGCTGCTGCGATCTTTTTCCCATCACAAAGGACCTCATCCACTTCATAATTGGTAGAATTCCGGTTCACCGATACCACACTCTTATACTTCTTATTCAGCTTCTTCAAAGCCTCTTTATTACATCTGCCGATAATGATCAGTCCGTCCCTTTTCCCTTCCACCTCGTCATACATTCCGTCGATCAGCCGGTCAAGATTCTCCCTTCGGCACTTCCGGTCATCGGAAAACACAGACATATACCATACTTTGGAAAGAATGCAGTTTTTATCATGAATCTCACTTTCGATCACCCGAAGGAGCTCCGCAAAAAACGGATCCGTTGTGGAAGAATCGGTTCTTGTCATCAGGATATTGATGTACCAGGTTTTCTCCTGCTTTGCGGAAACGCCTTTTTTCAGATTCCGGGCCGCCTCGTTGGGCACATAATTCATCTCGATAGCTGTTTTCCATATCTTGTCCCTGAGTCCGGAAACAGAACATTTATAATTGGGATTATTCAAAACTCTGGAAACCGTCGCCGGTGAAACCCCTGCCTTTTCTGCGATCTTCTTGATGGACATGTACCCGTCCCCTCCTTCTGAAAAAAGTCTGCCCGCTGCCAGTCCTGTAAGCTGCTCAACGTCATCTGTGTAACAGAACTTTTTATCATTCCTTATTTCATAGTAATTAAATATGTTTTATATGATAATAAGAGTTTTGAAAAAAGTCAATCTTATTTTGTGAAAACGTATTCTTTTTTTTGCTGCATCTTCCAGTAGACCACCCGGATTCTGCGCCTTGCCCATCTCATTTAGCATTACATTACCAAGCAAGGCGCACTACAAAAAAATACCTTACACAGAGTTACTGTGGAAGGTATTTTTTGCGATCATCACTTATTATTGTCCTTTAATTTTCTTTTGATATATTCTTCTATCAATTCCAATAATTGTTTACCCGTTTCTATCTGTTCTTCTGCTTCTTCTCTTGTTGCAATATAAAAATCATCATAATCGCTGGCATGTCTGATTTCTTCTGCTTCTACGATTTTTCGTCCAAGTTTTCTGGGAAAAATCTCTGTTTTAATATAATTCTTATTGAAATTTGCTAATGCATCTTTATGACGTTTATATGCATTTCCATCTAGTGCATGTATTGCTGAAATTGCATGATAAATACCATAATATGCCCGATTATTAGCACCTCGAAATTCTTTTGCATTCAAAAGAATTTCCGCAGCTTTAATATCACTTTGGGCAGTTTCAATCCGATAAAAAATAAGATCTTTCTGCGTTCCTTTTTCATCAGGCTGCATCAAATAATTTTACCCCCTCTTTCTTTACATTTGCATAAAATGGATAAACATCAACCCAATTCAGAAAATGTTTTTCACTTTTTGCAATTGGCTTAATATCAAGATCATGATCCATATTAAAATCAAAAGTTTCTCCTGCCAATTCATGACGATACTGCTTAATATCTATATCAGACAGATCAAGGAGAATCATAATATCGATATCAGAATCTTCTCTATAATCTCCTCTGGCATATGAGCCGTATAAAATAACACTTTTCAAATGTTTCCCATATATTTTCTGTAATATTTTTGTGTATTGTTCCAACAATGTCTTCATCGATACCGGCATAATCCCGCCCCCTTCTATCTGATAAAACATCTTTATTCGATAACCACTATTTCTTCCATTTAATTATACGCTTTTATATCATTATTCCGCAATGAAATTTTTTCGACATAATTCTCCAGACATACAAAAGCAGACTGAGAACCTGATATATATTCTTATCAAGCTCCAGTCTGTTTTGCGTGCTCAAATATATAAGATATAACTATGAGCAAATAACAAATGCGGATTGCTAATATCCCTTGAATTATTTAACCGTTACCTTACAGGTCAGTTTTTTAGAACCACTCTGAACGGTGATAGTTGCAGTTCCTTTTCTGATGCCTTTTACAACTCCTTTGGATGTGACAGTTGCGATTTTTTTGTTGGATGATCTATAAGTGACCTTCTCATCAGTATTTCTTGGTGTTGCAACGGCTTTGATGGTGAAGGTTTTTCCTCTGTTCACGGTCTTTGTTTTTGGTACACCGGTGAGTTTTGTTGTTTTGACTTTTGGCATTACCTTGATGGTAACAACTGATTTTTTGCTTCCGGCTTTTACTGTAATCTTTGCAGTTCCTACCTGTTTTCCTGTGACAACACCTTTGGAATTTACAGTTGCGATGTTCTTGTTTGAAGTGCTGTATGTAACCTTATCCTGACTTGTGATCGGGTCAAGAACTGGTTTCAGAGTTACTGTTTTTCCTTTGTAGATGCGGGTGGATTTCAGGTTTGTGATGTAGCGGGTAGATACCTTGCCTTTCTGAACGGTTATCATTACAGCAACTGATACTCCACTTTTTAAATTAATATCCACATACGTTTTTCCGGATTTGTTTTTTGCAGTAAGTTTGAATGTACCATTTTTGCTGACATTGGACACTGTTACAAGATTCTTATTTCTTGCTGTTACACTCTTTACATAATCTCCTTTTGTAAAACCGGAAGCACGGACTGCAGTTGTGGACTGGCCATATTTCATGGTAGTCTGATCTACATTAACATGGACCGTATAAGTCAGAATTTCTCCAAATTCTATCTGTCCGCACCGCTTACAAGTTCTCTCATTCTGATAAGCCTCTGATGCATCTATCGGGTAGCTTTTTCCAATCTGGTATCCATGAGCACCTGTTGCAATCTCCCGCAATTTCCATTCTGACCATTCATGCCCCAGTATAGGAGTAATCAACTCATCATTCGGATCAGAAATCTCCTTTTTTGCCTCTTTGTCCAAAAAACACTTTCCGCATTTCATGCACTGATAGTATTCACGTCTGCCTGAGTTCCAGCAATTGGCAGCTAATCCCGGAACTAATTCCAGTTCATGGCCTGTTGCAGGATATACTACAGATTCTAATTCATTTCCATTGTATGTATCATCATAATTTTTTCCGCAGGATTCACAATGCCAGTAACCTCTGTTTCCATCTTCCGTACAGGTTGCTTCTTTCCAGTCAACCCAGGTAAATTTATGTTCAAGCTTCTCGATTTTTGTCTCACCGGAAACTACAGTTCCTGCCTCATTACTGAAATCTTTTCCACATACATTGCAATGCCAGTATTCGATATTTCCCTCGTTTATACAGGTTGGCTCAACACTTGCATAATGTGTTAACGGATCTGCAACATTATGGAAGGCAAAGCTTTCTCCTGCTGCATAGGTTTCGGCTGTGGAACCTTTATGGCCTATGATCACAAGTGTACTGTTCTTCTCAGTATCTGAATTGTAGCCGATCGCACGTTTCTCGATTTTTACAGAATTTCCTGGAATGTAAACACTTCTGAGCGCCTGGCAGCCTTTAAATGCATCGGTGTCAATCTTGGTTACATTTTCTGGGATGGTGATGTCTTTAAGTTTACTGCAGTCTACAAATGTACCATATACAACACTTGTCAGTCCTTTTGATAAATGAATTGCTTCGAGACCATAACAGATTGAAAATGCATATTCCCCAATTTCTGTTACACTATCTGGAAGTTCTAGACTCTTAATGCTACGACACCAGGTAAATGCATGCTCTCCAATTGTTTTCAGATTCTTCGGGAATTTTATGCTTTCAAGATTGTCATCATCATCAAATGTACCGTCTTTGATCTCGGTGATACTGTCCGGAAGTTCAACTGTTTTTAAATTGTCATTACTTGCAAATGCATATTTTCCTATATCTGTTACGGATCCCGGAACTATCATCGTACTGTATTGACCACTTGAAAATGCACTGTCTCCGATTGTTTTCAGTCCATTTGGTAATTTGAACTCTGTTACCCCAGTGTTCCTAAATGCGCCAGCTTCAATCGTTGTCATTCCAGCTGGCAGATTAATTTCCGTCAGTCTTCCACAGCCTGAAAAAGCCGCTTCTCCAATTTCTGTGACACCGTCTGGAATTACAATACTGTTCAATCTTCCGCACCCTGAAAACATAGAATTATTTATACGTTTAAGTCCGTATGGAAGTTTAACACTTCTCAAATCTGAACAACCGGAAAATACTCCTGTTCCTATATCTGTCAGATTATCCGGAATTTCAATAGCTGTTAGGCTACTGCAATTATAAAAAGTATTCGCTTCTATACTTTTCAGATTTTTGGAAAGTGTTACATTGCTGAGCTTCTCACAATTTCCAAATGCGTTCTCTCCTAAAGTTGTCAGGCTATCCGGCAAAACAATATTGCTTAAGCTGCTGCAGTTCTCAAACGCAGCCTTTCCAATTGATGTCACACTGTTGGGAATATTAATACTGCTCAGACTATTGCAATTATAGAACATACTTTCTTCAATAGTTGTAAGTCCCTCTGGTAATACAATATTATTCAGCTTTCCACATTGGCTAAATGCTCTCTGTTTTATTGATGTTACACTTTTAGGAATATTAATATTGCTCAGACTGCTGCAATACTGAAATGCACCTTCACCTATAGTCGTTACTCCATCCTTTAATACAACATCTTTCAGATTGCTGCATCCATAAAATGTCTCTCTTTCTATTGTTGACACACTCTTAGGAATATTAATACTGCTTAAACTATCGCAATTGCTGAATGCGCATTCTCCAATACTTGTCAGGTTTTCCGACAATATAATTGTACTTAAATTACTACAACCTGAAAATGTATAATTTCCCAAACTTGTTAAACTTTTTGGTAATGTAACACTGGTTAAATTCTTACAATCCTGAAATATACCATCCCATGACCCACAATTAAGAGAAGTAATTCCTTCTCCAATTTCTATGCTTTTAATCCTTTCATCATTTCTAAACTGCCAGGAAAATGCCACACCACTACCTTCAATCACAAGCCGTCCATCCCCATACAGCTTATAAGTAGCATTACTTCCACAGCTTCCACTGTCAACAACTTCCGAACTGTCGCCCGCACCAGCTATCACAGCTTCTCCATCTGAAAAACCATTTTCCACTTCTGCTTCCAGTTCTACATTCTCAGAGCTGTCTGCTTCTGTCTCTACATTCAGTTCCTCTGCACTGTCGTCAAACATCTCCAGATTACTGGCATCGTCAGCCTGCGCATTCTCATCGGATACTTCACTTTCAGTTTCTTCCTCGCCTTCTGCGTCTGACGCTGCAGCGACAGTTTCCTCACTTTCATCCGCTCCTGCAGTTTCATTTTCCGCTGCATCTACTGCAATTTCCGCTGTTGTCTCTGTCGCTGTATCTCCGTTTTCTGTTCCTGCTACTTCTGTTTCATCTGCCTGAAATTCCTCAGCCGCATACACAGACACAGTCTCCACCGGAGCCGCCGCTGTTGTCAGGATCATAGCCGCGGACAGCAGCCATGCAATGTTCTTTTTCTTCATAGATTTCCCCCATTTTCCAATTCATATTTATACCAAAATTATAAATTTCCCATCACATTTAATCAAACTTTGTTTAGAATATTTTCGTCATATTTTGTCTGTTTACAGACATTTTTTAACATTTTTTCTACTATAAAAACCTGGCAGCTGCACATGTGAAAACTTTTGCACCTGCTTTATTACCAAAATGCCAAGAATACGACGCACAGTTATTCAAAATAAATATCTGTACTTTCTTCTCCTGTTCATAATAATCTCAAATACTCTTTCTTTATATTCCTGCGGATAATAACTTTCCATATCCAATATTTCTTTTACGTCTTTTTTAGTAAATTCCAGACTTATCTGCTGACCATACAATTCTTCCGCAATCTCGATCTGCTCATCAAAATCTTCACACAGAGTTTTCGATCGTGCCTCCTCCATCAGATTATTTATGTTTTCTTCCATCGGATAATCCATCTGTATATCTGATAGCAGTCCTGCACCGTTATCAAATATTGGACATAAATGATATTTTTCTTCTGCATCCATTAAAACTCCAATATTATGCATATGCCGATCTTCATTCATAAAAAATGTATCAATTGCCAGGATCTTACTCATATACTTTCCAAAATCGCTAATTCCCGTAATGCGTTCCGTCTGATCTACTATAAATTCCAGTCTTTCCGAATGTTCTGGAATCGTGAATAATTTTTTATAAAGACTTTCATTATAAAATCCATAAAAAAGTCTTTCTAATGTAATAAGCTGCCATCCCTCAGGCAAAAAATTTTCACTTTTACATCCCAGATATTTTCTTCTCTTATAATTAATCTCTTCTGTTTTATATAAAACATACTCTTCCTGTTTCAGCGAAGATTTTTCCAGCAAACGTGAAACAACATATTCCACCAATCCCTCATATCCCATATAATCAGCTTTATACCATACATTATTCCTGCACCATTTCAATTGGTTTCCTTTTGACGATTGTCTGTCATTTGTTTTGATATCCTGTTCAAAAAGCTGTACCATCTTTACCTCTCAATCCTGATCCAGAAATCATCCTCTGCCATTCTTCCTTCGGTCTTTTCTATGATCATAAACGGATCATAGAATGGCAGATTCAAATCTTCTAATACCAATTTTATTTTGTCTCGTTGTCTCGGGAAACAACGAGATTCCAGAAATTCCTCGTATTCTTCAAAGGTTGGTTTTTCATTTCGGCCAAATGCTTTTTTAATAAAATTGTTTGTATAATTATATATTTTTACTTTTCTGCTTCTCTCATCCACATCAATAATCGTACATATTTCTCTCTTAAACATGTACCATAAACGTATCGGATATTCTTTTTCCGGCACGCGGAGGTTTTCCTCAATCTGAGGATACTCATTTAAAATATGAACTAATGTCGTAATCGGTCCTGTAATATCCCTATTTTCACTTTCCCATCTTTCTATTGTTTTCTGAGATACATTTACTAACTTTGCAAAATCTTTTTGTGTAAGCTTCAATTTCTTCCTTAAAATTCGTATATCTTCTGCCCGTATCGAATGTTTCACAGCATATCCTGTCATTTTAGATTCCCCCTTTTTTATTAATATACCCTTATTTTAAGGGTATAACAAGCTATTTTATTCCTTATTTTAAGGGTTTTCTATATTTATAAAAAACCCGGCAGCTGCACATGTGAAAACTCTCCATGTTTCATCTGCCGGGCTTCTGTTTTTATTTTCTTTTGTATTCTTTCACTGTTATGGCGATTTTACGTACGCCTGCTTCATCGTTACTTCACCGTTATCTTACAGTTCAGTTTTTTCGCTCCGCTCTGCACGGTGATCACGGCCGTCCCTTTTCGGATTCCCTTTACAACACCTTTGGAATTTACCGTAGCGATCCTGCGATCCGAGGAACGGAAAAGAATCTTTTCGTCGCTGTAATACGGCACGGTCACTGCCTGGATCGTATATGTTTTTCCACGAAGTATGGTTTTTGTTTTGGGCACGCCGGTCATCTTTGCGGTCCTTACTGCGGCAGTATTGTTCAAAAAACGGAACCCTTTTTTCTTTGCGTAAGTCTGAGCAGTAGAACCCTTTTTTCCGGCAATGACAAAAGTTTTATTTTTTCCACTATTGAAATTATAGCCGATCGCTTCTTTTTCTATCACTGTTTTACTGTTGAGGATCGTAATCTTTTTCATTGCCAGGCAATCATAAAAAGCATGGCTTCTGATCTTTTTCACACTGGCAGGTACTGTAATATTCCCCAGTTTTCGACAATTACTGAATACACCGTTCCCGATCTCTGTAAGCTTCTTCGGCAACGACACCTTTCTGAGATCTGGACAAAAAGAAAACGCACCTTCACCAATAACCGTAACACTGTCCGGAAAGCTTACTCCTGTCAAACCGCAATGCCGAAAGGCCGCTCTTTCTATCCTGGAAACGCCCTGTCCAAGCGTAACCTTTTTCAGCTTCATATCCGCCTCAAATAACGATTCCGGTAATATTTTCACACTTCCCGGAATGCTGACAGATTCCAGATTGTTACAGTAACTGAAAGCATATTCATCAATTTTTGTCACAGTTTTCGGTACATCCAGGCTCATAAGCTTACTCTGGTAAAAAGCATATGCACCAATGCTTTTCAGTCCATCAGGAAGCTTGATCCTGGTGATCGCAGTATCTCCAAATGCTCTTACTCCAATACTCCGCAGAGTTCCCGGCAACGAAATCCTCTTCATATTTCTGCAGTCTGAAAAGGTTCTGTCACCGATTCCCGTGATCCCAGATGCAACGGTTACCGTTTTTATCGTTGCTGATCTGTATGAAAAATCATCGGTAACCTTAACCTCCCCTTTTCCCTGTATCTGCAGGTTTCCATTGGAGTACAACCGGTAAACAGCTTTGCTTCCACAGGAGCCCTTCGCAACAAGCTTTGCAGTGCTCTGCACACCTGCTGCCGATGCTTCCTGTGCATGTACAGCCACAGAAGATACACAGGACCCTGTCAGGATCATTGCCGTTGATAACAGTATTGCGATTTTTTTCCCAAACATAAAAGCTCCCTCCCTGAGAATCGATCGGATATCCACGATCTTCTCCCATGCAGCACCAAAAGGACCGACATACATCCGGTCCTCATGTTCATCATTTAGAATCTGTTGGTTAATCCAACCACATACATATCTTCTTTATATTCCGGAATCTTCACAAGAAGTCCTTCTGCAGTATCTTCAGTTTCTACCTTCACTGCCGGATCAAATGGTCTCAGCGCTCCGTGATAGCCCTTGATCAGGAATTCATTGGCGCCTTCCTTCAGATGATCTGCAAACACATTCAGATTTCCGTCTTTCTGTGTATAATGGAGCTCGATTCCACTCTCAAGCAGCTCAGATTCACGGTCACTGCAGCGTGTTCCGTAAATACCGTCATGGTTTACCTTCAGCCATGCACCCAGGATCTTCAGTCTTCTTACCTGCTCCTCCTGGATAGTTCCATCTGCCTTTGGGCCGATGTTCAGGAGAAGATTTCCGTTATTTGCCACTGTTCCGACAAGAAGTGAGATCAGATCCGGAACAGAAATCAGCTTGTCATCGCCTTCGTTGGCATTATAACCGAAGGATAAGCCCATTCCACGGCACATCTCCCATTTCTCATTTCTGTTTACAGAACCGGATTTATATTCCTTAGTAAGGAAATCGTGATAACGTCCGTTGAAACGGTCATTTACCACACCCTCCGGAACCTTATTGTAATAATGTGCAAAGAAATACGGCATCATCTCTTCACTCTGTGTCGGCCATCCGATATCATTCCAGAACACACTCGGTGCATAATCATCTACAAGCTCTTTCATCTGATTATAGGAATAATCTGCATATGCAAATGTCGGGCTGGCTGTTCCAAACAGATCATCATCCTCAAAAATAGGATCGTTTGCATACTGCCAGTCGATCAGTCCGGAATAATACAGGCCCATGCGGATTCCTGCGTCACGGACAGCTTCTGTCAGCTCACCGGTGATATTTCTCTTCGGTCCCATTTCTACGGAATTGAAATGTGTATATTTACTTGGGAACAGGCAGAATCCGTCATGATGCTTGGTTGTCAGAACAACATACTCCGCACCTGCTTCTTTGAAGATCTCTGCCCACTGCTTCGGATCCCAGTTTTCAGCTTTCCACATAGGAATAAAATCTTCGTATTTGAAATCTTTTCCGTATTTTTCTATATGATGCTTATATGTAGGGCCTTTTCCAATATTCAGAGAATTGTAATACCATTCTGCATACGGATTATCCGCAAACCATTCCTTGGAATCAACCTCTCCCAACTCCCATGTATGCGGTGCAAATGCCGGCACGGAATAAATTCCCCAATGGATAAAAATTCCAAATTTACAATCCTCATACCATTTTGGAACTGTGTGTGCATTTACAGAGTTCCAGTTTCCTGTGAATCTTACATCTCCCATAATTAAAATACCTTATCCTTTCTGTCCTTTCAAAAAGACATTATAATTTACTTGCTTCCCCCAACAGCTATTCTACTGTGATCTTCAATACCACCGGCATATCTCCCGCCTCAATAACCCCTCTTCCGCAGGAAATATCCAGTTCTTTATTTCTCGCAAATGCCGGATGCAGATCTGTTCCGAGGATCTCAATATCCCGGATCGTGGATTTCAAAAGCTTCATATCATTGCCAAGAGCTTTGATATGGATCTCTCCATCCTCCGGCCAGTGCAGAACAGTCGCATAAATATGATTGCTCTTACTTGTAAAACGGATATCCTCAGAAGTAAAGTGCTTATCATAGGTATCCGTGAAATGTCCCTCCGGAACCACCGTCGGTCCCTCTCCGAATATCTTCCAGTATCTGGTTCCGTATATCGCCTCTCCGTTTACCTTCAGCCATTTTCCCATTTCTCTCAGGATATGTGCATCCTCTTCCGGAATTGTTCCATCCGGCTTCGGTCCAATATTAAGAAGAAGTGCACCATTTTTGCTGACTACATCGATCAGATCCAGCACTACATCGGAAGGCTTCTTATAATCATTTCCAATGGTATAGCCCCAGGAGTTCTTAGCTACAGACGTATCATTCTGCCACAGATCCGGTGTGATATGATCTAACTGACCTCTTTCCAGATCATTCACTGCGCTGCCATAAACATATGCGTCAAATTTGGCATCAATAGCTGTTTCTTTTCCCCACTGTGCAGAACGGTTGTAATAATATGCTGCAAATTTACGAAGATACGGTTTCCATGCATACTGCTGGATCCACCAGTCAAAATACACAATGGATGGCTGATATTTATCCACGATCTCGCAGGTGCGGACAAGCCAGTCCTGCATATGTTCCTCTGTCGGAGGATTGTCATAAATATCACTCATATCTCTGGTGATTCCTGCTGCCGGCCCATAAAGATCCGCATATTCCGGATCATTGACATCAGCCTCCGGGATCTGACGACCTCCATTA
This sequence comes from Blautia sp. MB18-30, assembly GCF_023669475.1. Lineage (NCBI taxonomy): Bacteria > Bacillati > Bacillota > Clostridia > Lachnospirales > Lachnospiraceae > Blautia > Blautia sp. MB18-30. The sequence goes on from NZ_JAMOYY010000035.1 coordinate 20,627, forward strand.
AAGAACCAGTAATGCTCTGCTCTGTGAGAAGAAGCACCGAGAACCATTCCCTCTTTCTCAACCTCTGTCTTCAGCTCTCCGAGAATATCTCTTTTCGGTCCCATCTCAGCAGCGTTCCAGCGACAAAGGTCACTGGCATACATCTGAAACCCATCGTGATGCTCCGCTACCGGAACTACGAATTTCGCCCCCGCCTCTTTAAATAATGCCGCCCATTCCTTCGGATCAAATTTCTCAGCCTTAAACTGAGAAATAAAATCCTTGTAGCCAAATTTATCCAGAGTTCCGTATTTCTCTGTATGATGCAGGTTCTCCTTAGAGCCTTTCACATACATATTTCTGGGATACCATTCATTTCCGAAAGCCGGAACACTGTAAACACCCCAGTGGATAAAAATTCCGAATTTATCTCTTGCATACCACTTCGGCGTAGGATGCTCACAGAGAGAATCCCAGGTATCCGTGTACGGTCCCTGTGCGATCACCTCATCGATCAGAGAAAGGTATTCTTCTTTTTTCATCTGTTCGTCCTCTTTACATCTTTTATTTATATTGTATGGATGCCTCTATGTTATCATCAAACCTTTTGGTTGTATATGCCCAACAATTCACAAATAAAACGTTTCGTTTTTACACAAAACATACAACAAAAAAAAGACCTTGATGATGTTTTTGTTCCAACTTCATCAAAGTCTTTTCTTTTTTACATAATATTCTCTTCGATCACCTTTTCGATCCGTCTCTTCACTTCTTCTGCGAGCTCTGTGGTATGCATATCTTTGTATTCCTCATAATACATCGGAGGAAGGATATGCACCTGTACGGTGATCCTCTCTGTAGAACCGGTATCAAAAGCCTTAAAGGAATCGATCAGTGCAACCGGAACGATCGGGCATTTCGTCTTGGTGGCAGTCTTGAAGCTGCCGCCCTTGAACGGCCCCGGATGATTTCCGTTTTTACTTCTGGTTCCCTCCGGAAAGATCAGATAATTACGACCAGCCTTCACTTCCCGTATTACATTGACAATGACCTGCATGGACTGCTTCAGGTCTTCCCTGTCAATGATAAAGGCCTTCATACAGGCAAAAACCTGCTTCAGAAAAGGAATCTCTCCAACTTCCTTCTTGGCAACTACCGAAAAAGGAACCGGGCATGCCCGGATGATCGCCAGCACATCAAACAGTCCCTGGTGATTCGGAAAAAACATAAATCCCTTTTCTTTTGGGATATTTTCAGCTCCATGCACATCAATATGGATATTTCCGCCTTCAATGGCATGCTCATCTACCAGTCTCAGGAATGCGTATTTCTTCTCTTCCGGATAATCATCTGTATGCGCTGCATACCAGCAAAGCTTGATCCACCAGTAAGGAACAAAGACTATATTTCTGAGCACCATCAGCAAAATCCGCTTCATTCTTACATCCTCCCGCCTCTGCTTTATCCGTTCAGTTTCCCTGCGATCTTATCCTCGTATCCCGGATTCTTTTTCAGAAAAACCTCATAAGCCTTTGTATAATCTGTATAGGTTTTCGTAGTCATAAATTTCTGATAATCCTTGGCAGCCTGCTGGCTGATCTTATCTGAAATCTCAGAAGGTGCATACAGATAATACTTTTTGTCCTGGACCTTTACAAGATAGGTACTGATACATGGATATTCCTGCTCGTTCTCCAGAACAAGATTATAGCGGATATAAACATAAGAATAATTTTTGTTTTCAGAAATGGAGCCACAGCTGTCGATATTTACATCCTTTACTCCATGGGCCTGAAAATATTTTATCGTGGAGGAAATCTCTGTTTTCGCCTCATCCGATAACTTATCCGCACTGTAACAGCTCTGCATCTTTTTATTCTTGCCTGCTGCTGCCGCTTTGATGTAGCCTTCCACAACCCCCTCCGGAGTTCTGTGGCTGATCTTTCCGCAGCCCCTGGCCGCCAGAACGATCACCAGCAGGATCAGAATGATCCCCGCCAGTGTCGCAATGTGGACAAAATTCAGTTTTTTATTAGAGTATTTCAGCTTCTTTACTGATTTTTTTCTGCGTTTTTTCTTTGTCGTCGTCATGACTTATCCTCGACCTTATTCCTCTTCACTGCCTGTGACAGCTTCCTCTGCAGAGCCTTCTTCGTTATCGCCGGTTTCTCCGTCAGCTTTTTCGGTAGTTGTATCTGCTTCCGGATCTTTATCTCTTACCTTGGCGATACTTGCAACGGTTACACCCTCTGTAAGATTGATCATCTTCACACCGGAGGTGATCCTTCCAAGAACAGAGATATCCGCACACTGCAGACGGATAATGATACCCTCTGTAGTGATCATCATGATCTCGTTCTCTTCGTTGACAGCCTTGGCGCCAACAACATTTCCGGTCTTCTCGGTGATCTTGTAGCACTTCACACCCTTACCGCCACGGTTCTGGACAACGAACTCACTCATAGCTGTACGTTTGCCCATTCCGTTCTCGGAAACTACAAGCAGATAATCTCCCTGAGTGTTCAGCTGCATGGCAACAACTTCATCACCGTCAGTAAGATTCATACCTCTTACTCCCATGGACGCACGGCCTGTGCTGCGGACATCCGTTTCCTTAAAGCGGATACACTGTCCGTCCCTGGTCACAAGAATAATATCTTTATTATTATCAGTAGCCTTAACCTCGATCAGCTCGTCATCATCACGAAGAACGATTGCTGTAAGACCTGTCTTACGGACATTCTCGTAATCCTTGATCGGAGTTTTCTTCACAAGGCCTTTCTTGGTGGCCATCATCAGATAATGACCCTCTTCATATTTACGAAGCGGGATCACAGCTGTGATCTTTTCTCCCGGTGCAAGCTGCAGAAGATTGATGATCGCAGTTCCTCTGGCTGTACGACCGGCCTCCGGGATCTCATATGCCTTCAGTCTGTATACACGTCCTGTATTAGTAAAGAACATGAGATAATGGTGCGTCGTCGTCATCAGAAGCTCTTCGATATAGTCATCCTCAATCGTCTGCATACCCTTGATTCCTCTGCCACCACGGTTCTGGCTGCGGAAGTTGTCAACGGTCATACGCTTGATATAACCAAGCTTTGTCATTGCGATCACTGTATTTTCTCTCGGGATCAGATCCTCTGTAGAGATATCATATACATCGTATCCGATGGAAGTCTTTCTGTCATCGCCGTATTTCTCTGCAATGGCAAGGATCTCCTCACGGATCACCCGGAGAAGGAGCTTGCGGTCAGCAAGGATTGCCTGGAACTTGCGGATCTTCTCCATAAGCTCTGCATACTCAGCCTCCAGCTTCTCTCTTTCCAGACCTGTCAATGCACGGAGACGCATATCCACGATCGCCTGTGCCTGCACATCTGTCAGCTCAAAACGGTCGATCAGCTCCTGCTTGGCGATCTGTACGTTGCGGGAACCACGGATGATGCGGATCACTTCGTCAATATTATCAAGTGCCTTCAGAAGACCCTCCAAAATATGGGCTCTCTCCTGTGCCTTATTAAGATCATACTGTGTTCTTCTGCGAACTACATTCTCCTGATGCTCCAGATAGTACTCCAGCATCTCTTTCAGATTCAGAACCTTCGGTTCCATACTTCCATGATTTGGAACAAGAGAAAGCATGATCACACCAAAAGTATCCTGCAGCTGTGTATGCTTGTAGAGCAGATTCAGGATCACGTTGGCATTGGCATCCTTACGAAGATCAATACAGATTCGCATACCCTCACGGCTGGAATGGTCGTTCAGGTCTGTGATCCCGTCGATCTTTTTGTCACGGACAAGCTCTGCGATCTTCTCGATCAGACGTGCCTTGTTTACAAGGTACGGGAGCTCGGTAACCACGATACGGGATTTACCGTTTGGCAAAGTCTCGATATTTGTCACCGCACGGACACGGATCTTGCCACGTCCGGTACGGTAAGCTTCCTCGATCCCTCTCGTTCCGAGGATGGTCGCTCCTGTAGGGAAGTCCGGTCCCTTTACGATCTCAAGAAGCTCCTCCATAGCCGTTTCTCTGTCTTCTTCTACAATGTTGTCAATGATCTTAACAACTGCATTGATAGTTTCACGAAGGTTATGCGGCGGAATATTGGTTGCCATACCTACCGCAATACCTGTAGTACCGTTTACCAAAAGGTTCGGAAAACGTGCCGGAAGCACAACCGGCTCACGCTCTGTTTCATCAAAGTTCGGCTGAAAATCAACCGTATCCTTGTTGATGTCAGCAAGCATCTCCATGGATATCTTGCTGAGACGTGCCTCTGTATATCGCATGGCAGCCGCACCGTCACCATCCACGGAACCAAAGTTTCCATGTCCGTCAACCAGCGGATATCTTGTGGACCATTCCTGAGCCATATTGACCAGCGCACCATAGATGGAGCTGTCACCGTGCGGATGATATTTACCCATGGTATCACCGACAATACGCGCACATTTTCTGTGTGGCTTGTCAGGACCATTATTCAGCTCGATCATAGAGTACAAAACTCGGCGCTGTACCGGCTTCAGACCGTCTCTTACATCAGGCAAAGCTCGTGAGGCGATAACACTCATGGCATAGTCGATGTAAGATTCCTTCATCGTTTTTTCCAGATCCACTTCGTGGACTTTGTCAAAAATATTATCTTCCATTCTTTTTTATTCTCCTAGATATCAAGATTCTTAACGAATCTTGCATTTTCTTCGATAAATTCACGTCTTGGCTCTACCTTGTCTCCCATAAGAGTGGTAAATGTCAGATCGATCTCAGATGTGGCAGCTTCGTCCATGGTCACGCGGAGAAGGATTCTCTTCTCAGGGTCCATAGTAGTCTCCCAGAGCTGCTCGGCATCCATCTCACCCAGACCTTTATAACGCTGGATCTTATTGTTTCCGTCACGTCCGATCTCGGTAAGGATATTGTTCAGCTCATCATCGTCATATGCATACCATACCTTTTTGTTCTTCTCCACTTTATAGAGAGGAGGCTGCGCCAGATATACATATCCCTGCTTGATCAGCTCCGGCATGAAACGATACAGGAAGGTCAGAAGCAGTGTTGCGATATGTGCACCGTCAACATCGGCATCGGTCATAATGATGATCTTGTGATAACGAAGCTTGGAAATATCAAAATCCTCATGGATTCCGGTTCCGAAGGCAGTGATCATTGCCTTGATCTCTTTGTTTCCATAAATCTTATCCAGACGTGCCTTCTCAACATTCAGGATCTTACCACGCAGTGGAAGAATCGCCTGTGTGGCACGGTTTCTCGCCGTCTTGGCAGAACCGCCCGCGGAATCTCCCTCTACGATATAGATCTCACAGTTCTCCGGATTCTTGTCAGAACAGTCTGCAAGCTTTCCAGGAAGTGACATACTGTCCAGTGCGGATTTTCTTCTTGTAAGGTCACGTGCCTTTCTGGCTGCCTCTCTGGCTCTCTGTGCAAGAACAGATTTCTCAACGGTAGCCTTGGCAACTGCAGGATTCTGCTCCAGGAAAATCTCCAGCTGTTTACTTACAACACTGTCTACCGCACCTCTTGCCTCACTGTTTCCAAGCTTCTGCTTGGTCTGACCCTCAAACTGCGGATTCTCGATCTTAACACTGACGATCGCAGTCAAGCCCTCACGGATATCATCACCGCTTAAGTTCGGCTCACTGTCCTTGAGAAGCTTGTTCTTACGTGCATAATCATTAAATGTATTGGTGATCGCATTACGGAAACCGGTAATGTGTGTACCGCCCTCCGGTGTATTGATATTGTTTACAAAGCCATAGGTGTTCTCTGTATAGGAGTCATTATGCTGCAGCGCAACCTCTACAGACACGCCGTCTTTCTCACCCTCACAGTAAATGATTTCCGGGTAAAGAGCCTCCTTGCTTCTGTTCAGGTAGCTTACAAACTCACGGATACCACCCTCATAGTGGAATACCTTCTCGCGCTCCTGTCCCTCTCTCTTATCCTCCAGAACGATGCGAAGGCCCTTAGTCAGGAAAGCCATCTCACGAAGTCTCTGTTTCAGGATATCATAATCATAAACAGTCTCCTCAAAGATCTCCTTGTCCGGAAGGAAATAAACCTTCGTTCCTGAAAGCCCCGGATCACAGTCACCTACCACCTTCAGCGGGTACATAGTCTTGCCACGCTCATATCTCTGTTTGTATTCCTTACCCTCTCGGTAGATGGTAACCTCCAGCCATTCGGAAAGTGCATTTACAACAGATGCACCAACACCGTGAAGACCACCGGAAACCTTATATCCTCCACCGCCGAACTTACCGCCTGCGTGAAGAATGGTAAATACAACCTCAACTGCCGGAATACCAGCCTTATGATTGATACCAACCGGAATACCACGACCATTATCTGTAACTGTAATGGAATTATCCGGATTGATATCTACATGGATCTCCGTACAAAAACCAGCCAGCGCTTCATCGACTGCGTTATCCACGATCTCATATACGAGATGATGAAGTCCACGGCTGGAGGTACTTCCGATATACATTCCAGGCCTCTTACGTACGGCTTCCAGTCCTTCCAGGATCTGGATCTGATCCGCGCCGTATTCTGTATTCTCTGCGCCCATGTCATTCCTCCTGTTCTTGTCGTCCGGACGTGTTTGAAAATTCATTTCTGCAGAACCATAGCAGCTTCAGAAATCATTACATCAAATCCTGAGCAAGATAAACTGATCTGTTAATTTCAGGAAATACTGTATTTTCATTTTGCAGAAAGCAATTCTCAAACCCGCTCCGGAAGTGTCATTTATACCTGTAAAATAAATATTTTTTACATACGAATACAGAGTTTATTATAGCACAAAAAAGCCTGTATTTCCACGCAAAATCATAGGAAATACAGGCAAAAAAGTATCTTATTAAATGCAATCCCAAAACACAGCACAATATGCTCTTAAAACATATGGAATATTCAGCTACTCCGGCAAAAGCCCAAATTCCTTTAACAATTTCTTCTGGTATTCCGGATCTGCTGCCGATCTTATAATATCAGACGTCCTCCCCAGCTCAGCAAGGCAGAGGATCAAACTATTAATACTATGTTCTCCCTGCTGCATTCCCTGTTGCATTCCCTGCTGTATTCCCTGCTGCATTCCCTGCTGCATTCCCTGCTGCATTCCATCCTTTATTCCATCCTGCATTCCAATTCCATACCCTTCATCATAGCCAGCCTGTAAACTTTTTCTTATCTTTTCCTCGATCTGATCCTGTATGATCCGATTTAATGCTTCACACATACAATCCGCCTCCCTGAATTTTTCTTCATTAGCCCTTACGATCATCTGCATAACTGATTCGTACAAAGGATTTTTCTGCTTTTCTCTGTATTCATTGAGAAGTCGTTTCATATCTTCCTTATCTTTTATTCTATCAGTCAGACTTCTCAGCCACAGATTTTTCTTCTTCGACAACTGCTCTGTTACAATGACCTGGATTGGGATCTTAGATCCTGTTACGTAATAAATTCCTTCTTCCATCTTTTTTACCCGGCATTTCCAAAACTCCCTCAAATGACGGAGCATCTTCCGGGGATATGCCCTGCTTACCAAAGAGATCGTAATCTCCTCAATTGGGATTTCATCCTCAGTTACCGTATCCGCTTTATAAAAAAATGCATATCCACACACCTTATAAAAATCATTGATGCTTATATAATCCGTCGGACTCTTATACTCAATGATATTATATTTTCGGAAGATCCTTCCTATGTTTTTATTAATGGGGATATCTGATTTCTTTTTGATCACAAGCGCATCGATCTCCATTGGTTTCGTCCCAAGCTGATGCTCATTCTCAAAAATCAGATTCTCCCTTTCTGCCTCCAGTTCTATCTGGATATCAGCAAAAAATGCAGGATGCCACTGCCGCAGGTTAGAGCTGTTTGTTCTGTTATTGTTTACGATCATACACGACTCCTCTGTTTTGATCTCAAGGAGCCTCATCTGAAAACTCCTGCTGAAAAATGGAAAAAAGCATGAATTTTCTGAGATGACAGGCAATCTGCCTGATATATGAAATGTAATAGAAAAATAAGATTATTTTTAGAAAATATGCTTTTACAGCATTTCCATAGAATCCCGGAACTGCTTTTTATTTTTGATAAGATCAGCTTACCACAATATGGTCTATACTGCAAGCAAATCATTTCGACAAAATCCGCACAGTACTTTTTATTACCACATTGACACTCCCCACAGCTAAAGCAGGGGGATTCTTGCTTCTCCCACTACTGCATTGGCAAACACCTTACGGTACTGCAATGTCTTACACAGTGTCCACAAGCTATATTTATACTGTTCCCGTATGCC